>JADFLD010000032.1 GCA_022564535.1 Gemmatimonadota bacterium | reverse complement strand
GCTCCAGCCAAGTCCTTCGACCCTGCTAACCGCGGCTCTACTGTTTTGGCCGAAACGCCCAAGTCCACGTCTCCGAAGCTCCGACTGTATCCGACCGTGGCGATCAACTCCGAGGCGGCTCGAGCTCCGGATGTGAGCAAGGTGGCCTCCGAGATCTCCCGCACCGTGGCTGCGTCCGTCGTGTAACTCAGCGCTTGTACTCCCACACCGACTCCACCTACGACGATGCCACGGACGGCTCCCCCGACGCCCACGCCGATTCCGCCGACCGCGATGCCTGTTAGGTTGCCTCCGATGCCGCCTCCGACGCCCCCGATCAGGATTCCATCGAGGTCGCTACCTCCGCCCACGCCGACGCCCCCGACGATCAGGCCGCGCATGCGGCCGCCCGCACCCATCCCGATCGGGGCCAGGGCGATGCCGGAGAAGTCCCGCTCGATGCCCACGCCGAAGCCGATCGCAAGCCCCTTCATGTCAGCCGCGCCGGTGAGTGGTATGCCGAGTAGAAGGCCCTCGACGCTCCCGTCCGCATCCTCGTACGGCATCCAAAGCGTTGCGTTGAGTCCGCGGACGCGCTCGAGGTAGCGGTCCCGAAAGTTGAGCCTGAGGCCGTCGAGGCGCGGCACGTCACCGATCCCGATTCCGAAGTCACCGGCGGCGAGTTTCACTCCCGGCTCCTGGGCGAGGGAGCTCGAAGGTGCGAGCAAGACGGCGAGCGCGAGAGCGGGGCGATGCTGTGGATTTTCACTGGATGGCCTGGCAGGAGTCTATTCCTTCCATACGGGGTGTCCGACGTATCGGATTCGCGCGGCGCACCCTCCAGAGCGTCGGTCGCTCGGATATCGGCGAAACGAGCCCCGCCCGGTCCGAAGACCGAGCGGGGCTTTCGGCCCAACGCCGTGACGGGCCGGGACCGGTTGCCTAGAGCCGGGTCAGCCTCCCAGACCCCGCAGGACCTCTGCGAGCTTCGCCATGCGCTTGGCGTCGCCACCCAGCGTTCCCGCGCTTATGGCAGCTACGTCGCCGTCGAGCTCCGTTGCGAGCGCGTTGAGCGCGGTGGCTGAGGCGCTGCCCCGCTCGGCCCGATCCAGCATGGACGAGATCTCCTCGGCGCGATCCGTCAGGATGCGATTCCCGCGCACCATCTGATCCAGGTACGCCCGGGCCACGGGGACCGCCGCAGGCCACCTGGCCTGCGACTGGAGCTGGGCGTTGAACTCGTCGACGTGCACGAGCTCGGCCGCGTCGATCTCCGCCTGCGACAGGTGTTCACTCGGGACGAGGCGGAAGACGTCGATGCCGCGGGAGATCTCGGCACCGTAGATGCGGCCGTTGTACCAATACGTCGACCAGTAGCCACCCGTGAACAGCGACTCGATGCTGAGCGGGCCACGATCGAAGAAGGCGATCTCGAAGGGGTTGGCCGGATCCGTGAAGTCCATGATCGACAGGCCGCCCTGGTACCAGGCCTGGACCATGAGGTCGCGACCGGGCACGGGGATGATCGAGCCGTTGTGCGCCACACAGTTCTCGGTTTCGGTCTGCGGCACGGGGAGCTTGTAGTAGCCCGCGAGCTCCATGTTGCCGTCCTCGCCGATCGTGAAGATCGCGTTGGCGCCCCACGTCGCGGGGTCGGTCACACGGCAGCGGGGCGCGGAGCCGCCGCCCCACTCGTCGGTGAACACGATGACCGTGCCGTCGTTGTTGAAGGTGGCGGAATGCCAGTAGGCGAAGTTCGGATCGCTCACCTCGCCGATCCGACGTGGATTCACAGGGTCGGAAATGTCGAGCAGAATTCCGTTGCCCGAGCACGCGCCGGCGGCCAGTCCCAACTCGGGAAAGGCGGTGATGTCGTGGCACTGGTGGGTGCGGCGCGTGGACTGGGTTCCTGCGCCGTGATCGCCGCCCGCCCACAGACCCGCGATGTCGCCGGTCTCAGCGTCCGCGAAGATCCGGGGCATGTTCACGATCTCCGCCCGTTCGGGTGCCGCGAGCGGGACGCGCACGACCTCGATTCGGAAGAGGGCCGTGTTGGCGTCGTCTTCGGGCTCGCCGCCCGAGCAGCCAGAGAGCTCCTCGGCCGGCCGCACACGGCTCGTCCCCTGGATGTAGATGTACAGGTTGTCGGGATCGTTTGGGTCCGTGACGAGCGTGTGGGTATGCGATCCACGGCACGACTGGATTGCCGCGATCTGGGTCGGATTGTCCAGATCGGAGATGTCGAAAATCCGGACTCCACGCATCCGCTCCGTGCTCACCGAGTCGGCCACGCCTTCGATTCCGCAGTCGAGGCGACCCCGAGTCTCCTGAGCGGACATGACCACGAGGTTACCGAAGATCGAAACGTCGCCCTGGCCCCCCGGGCACACGACCGAGAGCCGAAGGGTGGGGTCGGCCGGATTCGAGATGTCGAAGATCTGAAATCCGTTGTAGTTGCCCTGAATGAGCAGGTCGTTGCCGAAGCTCAGGTCGGTGTTGTTGAACCGCCCGTCTGCCGGCGTGGACGGATTGAAGAAGCCGTCCGGCCGCGGAATCGCGGCGAGCAGCTCGAGTCCGCTGATTGCCGACTCGGCGTCCAGCCACCCGGCGCCCAGCCCGATGCGAGGATCGTTCGGGTCCCACGTGATCGCCGGTGGCGCGGGCGGTGCCTCCGCCTCTGTCTCCGCCTGAGCAGTAGCGTCCGAGACGGCGGTGAGCAGCGCCGCCACGACGACGGTGCTGCCGGCTAAGAGCCTCATCCGCCTCGCGACGGCTTTCTGCGTGAACGTTTCGAGCGTCATCCTCTACCTCTGTGTCTTCGGGAAATAAAATCGGTTCGGCGCGGACGTCCGACGGTCAACGTGTTTGGTTCAACACTCTCTGCATCCTCTCGATCTCCATCGTTTGATCCGCGTGGACGTCGGACGCGAACTTGAAAATCAAGGACTCCTGTCCTGCACCCGACGTGTTGAAGAGCTCGCCGACCATCACGACCGCACCCTGATGATGCTGAATCATGAGCTCCAGAAAGAGCCGATCGAAGTCCCCGCCGTTGGTGCTACCCAGTTTCTGCATCTGCTCCGGTGACAGCATTCCGGGCATCAGCTGCATGCCAGTGCCCATGTCCATTCGGGTCGACTCGCCGTGATCGGTGAGCCAGCGCTCCATGAGGCCGATCTCGTCTCGCTGTGAAATCTCCATGCGCAGGCTCATCAGGCGCACCGCCTCCGTCGTGGCAGACCTGCGCGCGAGGGCGGTCATGTCGAGCGCCTGCGCGTGGTGTGAGATCATGCCCTGCATGAAGTAGACGTCGGCGTCCGAATACGAGACTCCTGCAGCCCGCTCGAGCTCACTTGCCTCGATGGTGCGACTCGCCTGACCGGGTGCGCCCGGCTGAACGATTCTGGCGCCACTGACGGGGGTAGGGGTCTCCGAGCCCGTCGACGGATTGGGCGTGGTGCCTGCGCACGCGGTCACCGTCGCGGCAGCCGCGAGCAAAGAGAACGACCGACGATGGAGAGTCTTCATTGGCCAACGGATATCGGTTTCCGGGTCGAGCTTCCTGTACAAGTCACAGCCGGAGGTGGTTCCCGCAAGGAGCGACCGGCGGCATCTTCCGACAGCATTCCCCGGGAGACACTACCATGCGGCTCATCCTTCGTTCGATCGTCTGCTTCGCTCTCGCGGCCGGGTATGCGCTACCGGCCCAGGCCCAGATCTCGTCGTCGGACCTCGACGGGCTGACGCCTCGCTCCATCGGGCCCGCAAACATGAGCGGACGCCTGGTCGACATCGCCGTGGTGGAATCGAACACCAAGATCTTCTACATCGCGTCCGCGACGGGCGGCGTGTGGAAGACGACCGACAACGGAATTCGCTTCACCCCGGTCTTCGAGCACGAGGCGGTTCACTCGGTGGGCGATATCGCGGTTCACCAGAGAGATACGAACGTCGTGTGGGTCGGTACGGGAGAGCGGGCCAACCGTCAGTCCTCGTCGTGGGGTGATGGGGTCTACAAGTCGATCGATGGCGGCGAGAGCTGGACCAACATGGGACTCCGGGAGAGTCATCACATCGGCCGGATCGTCATGCATCCGGACGACTCTGACATCGTCTACGTGGCGGCGTTGGGGCACCTCTGGGGTCCGAATCGGGAGCGCGGTCTGTACAAGACCACCGACGGCGGCGAGTCGTGGGAGCAGATTCTCTTCGTCGATCCGCAGACCGGGGCCGTCGATGTCGCGATGGACCCCTCGGATCCCGACATCCTCTACGCCGCGATGTACCAGAGACAGCGTCGGCCGTGGGGCTTTCACGGCGGCGGACGCGGCAGTGGGCTATACAAGACCACCGATGGCGGTGACTCGTGGACGAAGCTGACGAACGCCGGCTTGGACAACGGATTGGCCACGGGCGACATGGGCCGTATCGGCATCACGATCTACCGTGCCGACCCGCGCATCGTCTACATCAGCCTCGAACAAGGTGAGCGCTTCAACGCATCGACCGCCTACGAGCAGCGCCTGGCGGGCATCTACCGAAGCGAAGACCGGGGCGAGAGCTGGACGCTCCAGGGTGACTGGAACCCCCGGCCGATGTACGCGAGCCAGCCGATGGTCGATCCGAACGACGACCAGCGGATCTACATGCTCAACTCCTACAGCTACTCCGACGACGGCGGAAAGACGTTTACGGTCCCGCGTGAGCATCGGACGCACGGTGACGACCGTTTCGTGTGGGTGGACCCGAACGACTCGGACCACGTCATCAAGCTCGACGACGGAGGGCTGGGCATCAGCTACGATCGCGGAGATCACTTCCTGTTTTCGACCAACCTCCCGCTCAGTCAGTACTACCGCGTCTCGGTCGACCTCGCGAACCCGTACAACGTCTACGGGGGCCTGCAGGACAACGGCTCGTGGCGCGGCCCGAACGCCACGTACCGCTCGGAAGGGATTCTCAACGAGGATTGGACGCGGTGGGGCGGGGGAGACGGATTCCTGAGTCTCGTCGACACCACGAACAACCGCATCCTCTATTCGGAGAGCCAATACCTCGGCCTTACGCGCAACGACATGGTGACGGGGCAGAGCCGCAACATCCGCCCGAACCAGGCGGAAGGGTTCATCGGTGCCCGGCGCAACTGGACGACGTGGCCCGATCTGAGCGACCCGTACCAGCGTCTCGGCAACGCCATGGCCCCCGGCAACTGGGATGGCCCCTTCATGATCAGCCCGCACGACGCGAGCACGCTGTACGCGGGGCTGAACGAGCTCTTCAAGAGCACGGACCGAGGCGACAGCTGGACCTCACTCGGCGACCTCACGACGGGCACCGATCGGCGGTCGCTGGTGATCATGGATCAGGCGGTGGACTCCTTCGTGCTGTCCCTCGACGACGGAATCCCGTACTGGCCCACGCTGACGGCGGTCGCCGAGTCGGAGTTCACTCCGGGTGTGCTCTACGCCGGGACCGACGACGGGATGGTCCAGGTGTCGCTCGACGACGGGGCCTCGTGGAGCGTCGTCACCGCGGCGATGCCCGGCGCGCCCGACATGATGTGGGTCAACCAGATCCACGCGTCGAAGTCCGTCCAGGGCAGGGTCTACGTCGCCGCGAACAACTATCGCAACGACGACTACTCGAACTACCTGTGGAAGTCGGAGGACAACGGTCGCTCGTGGCGCTCCATCGCCGACGGCCTTCCCGCCGATCGCGTCGTACGCACGGTCCGCGAAGACCCGCGAAACCCGGACGTACTCTGGTTGGGCACGGAGTTCGGACTGTTCTGGTCGTGGGACGGAGGCAACAGTTGGGTCGAGTTGAAGGGCGGCCTGCCGACGCTCGCGGTCAACGATCTCGTGATCCATCCGAGGGACAACGACCTCGTGCTCGCCACGCACGGCCGCGGCCTCTGGATTCTCGATCAGGTGAACGCGTTCCAGGAGATGACGCCGGATATCGCGGCGTCGGTGGCTCACCTCTTCACCATCGAGCCGGCCGAACAGATTCGGTATCGAGGCGGAAAGGCGCACACGGGCAACATGATCTTCGAGGGCGAGAACCCGCCGGCCGGTGCGATCTTCGACTTCTGGGCCGCAAGCGCCGGAACCACCGCGGACTTCGCTGTCTTCAACGCCACGGGCGCGCAGGTGGCGGCGTTAGAGGCGGTCAGCGAGCGCGGCTTGAATCGCGCCGTGTGGGACCTGAGGCATACCTGGACGGACGGACGGGATACGGGGGGACAGGGTCCCTTCGTCGTGCCTGGCCGATACACCGTCCGAATGACGGCGGAAGGAGAGACGCAGGAGCAGACCTTCCAGGTTCGGGAAGACCCGCGCATCGACGTCGAAACGCTCGTGCGCCGGGAATGGACGGAGACGCTTCTGGACGTCTGGGAGGTGGCCGCCGACGCTCAGTCACTGTCACGGTCGGTCGGTGACGTCGCGGAGCGCCTCGACGCGGACGATGACCGTCTCTCGGTCGGTGCGTCGTTGGAGCAACGGCTCCGCGACCTCGCTCGCGAGACGGATGAGCTCAGCA
This sequence comes from Gemmatimonadota bacterium, assembly GCA_022564535.1. The sequence continues at coordinate 3,681 of JADFLD010000032.1, read as the reverse complement.
GCAGAGTGGGAGGACTCTACCGCTCCGCTCAGGGGTGGGTCGGGCCCCTTTCCGCGGACCAGGCCGCGCAACGGAGCTTCCTCACGTCGATGCTCGCGACGCTGACGGGCGAGTGGGCCGCACTCGAAGGAGAGCTGTCACGATAGAAGACCCCCGAGTCAGGGCGTCCCCACGGGGACGAGTCGGTTCCGTTCCACGAGCGACTCGTACACGATGCCGCGAAGAATTGGGTCGATGCGCACCCCGCCGAGCGGCATGTACTGCGTCCACGCGAACGCGACGATGTCTTCGACCGGATCGATCCAGAAGTAGGTGCTCGCGATCCCAGCCCACCAAAAGAGCCCTTCGTCGTCTCCCTCGACGGTGACCGCGAAACCGAGCCCGAACCCGCTGTTGCTTATCGGACCGCCCAGGCGAATCGGAATCAAGGCGTCGGGGAGTTGATTGGAGCGCATGGCGCGGACGCTCTCCGGCCGAAGAATCCGCGCGCCGTCGAGCTCGCCTTCGTTCAGCATCATCAGACTGAATCGCAGATAGTCCATGGCGGTCGAGGTCAGGCCGCCGCCGCCCGAGAGCCAGACCGGTGGCTTCGCGAACGCTCCGTCGGTTGGGGAGTCGGACATCACCAGCTCGTCGTTCCGGCGCGAGTACACGCCCGTGAAGCGATCGAGCTTCTCCGCGGGTACCTGAAAGCCGGTGTCGACCATGCCCAGAGGGTCGAAGATGCGTTCCTGGAAGAAGCTGTCCAGCGTCTGCCCGGACACGATTTCGACGACGCGTCCGAGCACGTCCGTGGACACCGAGTAGTTCCAGCGCGCGCCAGGATCGACGAGAAGAGGCATCTCAGCGATTCCGGCCACGGTCTCTTCGAGATCGAGCGTGCTGGCGACGCCGATTCCTGCGGCCCGGTACATCTGGTCCACTTCCGAGTTGCCGAAGGCACCGTACGTCAGCCCGGACGTGTGCCGCAGCAAGTCTCGAATGGTGATCTGTCTGCTCGGGGCTCTCAGCTCGCCTTCGTCGTAGACTTCGACGTCGGCGAACGCGGGCACCACGTCGGACAGAGGCTGGTCTAGTTCGAGTTGGCCCTCTTCGACCAGTATCATGATGGCCGTGCTCGTGATCGGCTTGGTCATCGAGTAGATGCGGAAGACGTCGTTCGGCTCGAGTGGGTCCTCATCGACAACCCTCCACCCGTTCGCCTCCCAGTGCACGATCGTCCCCCGGCGCGCGACGAGCGTCATGATTCCGCCCGTCCGACCCTCGTCGATCAACTCCTGCATCGCCGGGCCGATCCGGCCGAGGCCTTCGGACGACATGCCGACGTCGGCCGGCGCGCCCCGTCTGATCACTTGTGCGTCTTGGTACGCAGACCCGTCCGCCGGGGCAGCGCAGGCGGCGGAGCTCGGGAGCGACAGGATCAGGACGGCGCAGAAGCCGAATGTCGAGATACGCACGAAGACACTCCTCAGGTTGGGAAACGTGCGACGCCAACATCGGCTCCCATGCCATCGGGCGCCACCGGCTGCCGTGCGCCAGGTCCATGCGCGCCCTACGTTGCCGCGCCATGAAAGCGAACACGAACCGGGTGACCATGGGCGCAGTGTTGCGCGGACTCTGCTGCGTCGGAGTCGCTGGCGGCACCGGGTGTGCCGCCGATGAGCGCGACGACATGTACCTCGCGGTTGCCGACGTGCCTGAGCTGATGGGGCACGTCCTGGAGCCGGCGGCGGAGGTCTACTGGGACGCCGTGGGGTGGATCCTGGATGAGAACGGTACGCACGAGATCCGACCGTCCAACGAGGAAGAGTGGGAGGCCGTCGTGAGCGCGGCCTTCGTCGTGGCCGAGTCGGGGAATCTTCTCATGATGGATGGTCGGTCGCTCGATGACGGGCCCTGGATGGTGATGTCCCGGGCGCTCATCGAGGTCGGCCGGCGGGCCGTCGAGGTGGCGGAGGCTCGTGACGAGCAGGGGGTCTTCGACGTAGGGGCGGAGGTCTACATGGTCTGCACGAACTGCCATTCGACCTACGCCCTCGAGACACTCCGTCCGAACGAGAGAGCCGACGCGGGCGACCCCGGAGGATCATGATCTCCACGTTCTTGGAGTGGCTGGGGAGTACTCGCTGGAGCATCGCGCTTCTCGAATCGATCCACATGTGGCCTCTGCTCGAATCGGCGCACGTCCTCAGTCTGGCCCTCTTCGTCGGCACGGCGATCATGATGGATCTCCGCCTCGTCGGAGTCGTCTTTCGCGGGATTCCCGTGTCCGACTTCACGGGGAGACTGCTTCCCTGGACAAAGTTGGGCTTCGCGTTCATGGCGGTGACGGGCCTGCTCCTCTTCTACTCCGCGCCACTGCGCTACTACTACAACCTGTTCTTCCGCATCAAGGTCATCCTGCTGATGGCGGCCGGAGCGAATGCATGGCTGTTCCATTCGCGCGTCCACAGTCGGGTCCACGAGTGGGACAACGCATGGCGTCCCCCCCGCGCGGCGCGGGTCGCCGGGTTCGTTTCGCTCGTCCTGTGGACCGGCGTCATCTTCTCGGGGCGCCTGGTCGCGTACAACTGGTTCGACTGCGACATCCAGCCGCAGCCCGCGTTCGTAAACTTTGCCGCGGGCTGCATCGTGGACGCACAGTAGCGTGCCGCCGGAGTCCTGGATTCCGTTCTTCGAGTGGTGTGAGGCGACCTTCCTGGGCAATGCCGTGCGTGAATCGATCTGGCTGTTCCCCGTTCTCGAGGCGACGCATCTGACCACGCTGTGCGTTCTAGGCGGGGCGGTGCTGGTCGTGGATCTGAGAATGATGGGCTTGGGGCTGCGGCAGGCCCGGATCCACGAGCTCGCCCGTCATGTCCGCCCCCTGCTCATCGGAAGTGTCGTCATGATGCTCTCGACGGGCACGCTGCTGTTCCTGTCCGAGGCCATCAAGTGCTTCTACAACACGGCCTTCTGGGTGAAGATGCCGACGCTCGCGATCGCACTCGTGTTCACGTTCACGGTGCGCGCGCGAATGGTCCGCGACGACAGCTTCGATACGTGCATCCGGAGCCGATTGCTCGCGTCCATCTCGCTCGCATTGTGGTTCACGGTCGCAGCTGCGGGTCGTTGGATCGGATATTCTTAGGGGAGGCGCAAACGGTGGGTAAAGCGAGGAAGGCGTGGGTCGGATTGATGGTCTTGGCGTGTACGCTACCGTCGATGGCGAGGGGGCAAGACACGCCGCTGTCGGACGTTGGAATCGCGGCCGACGTGGTGTACGGACACAAGGACGGCATGGCGCTCACGTTCGACGTGCTGACGCCGGCGAATTCCAACGGCGCCGCGGTCCTCTACATGATCAGTGGCGGGCGGGTATCCCGCTGGGGGCCCCCGGAGGCGTTCGGGAGACGGAGTGCAGCGGGTCTGCTCGCGAAGGGATTCACGGTCTTCGCCGTCCGCCACGGCAGTGCGCCCAAGTACAAGGTCCCCGAAGCCGAGGCCGACGTAAGACGGGCCCTGAGGTACGTGCGCATGCATGCTGACGAATTCGGCGTCGACCCCGATCGACTCGGCGTGTTCGGCGGGAGCGCTGGCGGCCACCTAGCCCTCATGCTTGGCCTCGTGTCCGATGACGGCGCCATTCACGTCGACAACTTGTAGGTATTGCAGCCCCAGACGGGTTCTCGCGGCCACCAA
>JADFLD010000031.1 GCA_022564535.1 Gemmatimonadota bacterium | reverse complement strand
GGCCCAAACCGGGCACATCGAATTCGGAATCGGTACGCGGCCGTCGCGCAGCCTTCCGACAGCCTGTTCTGGGCACTACGGGAGCACTGGCCGCGTGAGACGCGTGAATTTCTTCCGAAGCTGGTTGGTGCGATCGTAGTCGCGTCGAATCCGACGCGTTTCGGCTACGCACGACTCGAGCGGGATCCGCCGTTCAGATTCGACGAAGTTACGGTACCCGAGGCCACCACGTTCGATGTGCTCGCGCGTGCCGCTGAGGTCCAGGAGGCCGAGATCTGGCGCCTGAACCCAGAGCTTTATCGGGGCTTCACACCACCGGGTAGGAGTGTCGTCCTGCGTGTGCCCTTGGGGCGGGCTGCGACGTTCGAGGCGAACTACGCGCAGATTCCGACCGGTGAGCGGATGGCGATCGTGCAGCACAGGGTTACGCAGGGCGAGACGTTGTCGCACATAGCGCTGCGGTACGGGATCAGTGTCCGTGACCTGCAAGCAGCGAACCCGGGGGTTCGGGCCCGCTATCTCAGGATCGGAGCGCAGCTCACGGTGCCGATTGTACTCAGCCGAGGCGGGGCGGGATGAAGGTCCGGTCGACTACGGCTCCGCTTCCCAGTTTCCCGACGCTCCGCCGTCCTTGTGAAGGAGTCTGACGCCCTCGATTCGCATGCCTCGGTCGACGGCTTTCACCATGTCGTAGAGCGTGAGAAGTGCGATCGACACGGAGGTGAGCGCCTCCATCTCGACACCGGTCTGACCGGCGACCTTCGCCTCGGCCCGGGCCCGGATGCCGGGGATCGTCGCGTCCACCTCGAGCTTCACGGAGATCGAGGTTCCGGGAAGGGCGTGACACAGCGGAATGAGGTCAGCCGTCTTCTTTCCGCCCATGATTCCGGCGAGCTCGGCTACCTGGACCGGATCGCCTTTCGCCGTTCGGCCGTCTACGATCTGCTCGAGCGTTGCCGCCGCCATGACGATGTACCCCTCCGCGATTGCTATGCGATTCGTCACGCTCTTGCCTGACACGTCCACCATCCGGGCACGCCCCTCGGCGTCCAGGTGCGTGAGGCCGGGGTCGTGTTCGGTCACGGAGTCACCCCCGCGAGGGAGTGACCCGTCTTCAGCACCGCCCGAAGATCTCGCAGCATGCCCGTCACGATCAGTTGGGGATTCACATTGCCTCGCGCCAGCTCCCGTGCTCGCTCGACCGTCGCGAAAGCCGCCGGAACGTCGACCGCCGAGATCGACGCGGTACGACAATGCTTCGTCAGCCGAGGGAGAGCGTCCCGGTTGAAGACCATGTCGCCGGCTCCGGCCGCGGTCGCACCCAGATCTCTCAACCATTCCTCCACGAAGGAGAACAACTCGATCAACTCTCGGGCTCGGGCAGGGGGAAAGGAGATCGCGACTCCGTATCCGGCCGAGGCTGTACTCGCCGTCGCGGCCATGACCAGATCGAAGGCGCGGCGACGCAGCGCCTCCAGGGGCCCGAGGCCCCCATCCACGGGAAGGAAGCCCATGGCGCGTCCTGGAGAGCCCTGACCGAGGGCCGCGGCCCAGTCGATCACCTTGTCGTCCGCGTCCGTGTGGTTCCGGAGGAAGGCGCTCACCTGTTCGTGCGAGAGCGAGCCGACGTGGAGCGAGACGCTTCTGGAAAGAATCGTTGGCAAGAGCAGGCCTGGCTCGCTGCTGGTGAGGATGAAGCGTGCGGAGCCGGGGGGTTCTTCGAGGATCTTGAGGAGGGCGTTCGCCGCCTCGGGGCTCGCTTCCTGCGGGACCAGCAGCTCGGCCTGGCCGATGATGAACACCGGGCCTTCCGCCATGGTCGAGCGCTTGTAAGCCCGCGCGCGAATATTTCGAACCGTTCCCAAGTAGAGGCCGCGGATCTCCCCTGACCTGTTCGGCCGGAGTGGGTTGGCACGAACTTCGGCGAGCTCCTCATGGCGCGCGGTCTCGAGCGCGTCCGCGAGCTTGTCTCCACTCGCATTCTTGGGGCGGACGAGAGGGAAGTACCAGTGAATGTCGGGGTGCTCCAGGGAGGCCGCCATCCTGCACGGGCCGCACGACTCGCACGGTCCCGCACCGGGATCGTCGCACACCAGAAGGCGAGCGAGCCAGAGGGCCAGGTGTTGCTTGCCCACGCCCCTGGCTCCATGGAGGAGCAGCGAGGCAGGGAGCGCGTCGTTCGAATGGGCGGTGGACAGTACCCGCCGGAGCTCCTCATGACCGATCAGCGGGTGCAGGGTCAAGGCTGTCCCCTCGGCCGCAGCCACTGAAGCGGATCTTGCGCCTGCGGGGAGCCACCGTCGAACGAAGCACGAATTTGGAACTCGAGGTGCGGGCCCTCAGGCGTGTCCGCCCCACCCACCGTTCCGACGACCTGCCCCGCGCTCACGTCACGGCCCTCCACCACGCCGATGTCCTCCAGATAGAGGTAGAGCGTGTAGAACCCGTCTCCATGATAGAGCACCACGGTACCGCCATATCCTGCGAACGGTCCAGCGATCGCGACGACGCCTGGCTTCACGGCATGCACGGGTGTTCCCGTCGGCGCCGCGACCCCTATTCCATTCCACCGAAGTATGGTTCCGTTGGGGCGCTCGTCGCGCCCGAATCTGTAGATCAGGTCCCCGTCGAGCGGCCAATCCAGCGACCCCAGGTCCTCGGCGGAAATCGCCGGGCCACCCGCGAGTCGGCGCGCTGCTTCCAACTCCCTCCGGCGCTCATCGAGATCATCGATCAGCATCGTCATTCGGGTCTCGTCAGCGACCAATGCCTCGATGCGCGATACCGTGCTTTCCTCCCGCGACCGAAATTGGAGCAACGCCGTCTGCCGCTCACCCTCCACCGAGCGAAGTTCGACAACCTCGGTGAGGCGGTCCTGGCGCAGGCTCCCGAGCAGCGCAATGCGGTCCCGGAGTTCCCGGTTCTGCCTGTCCAAGTCCGACTCGAGCTCGCGGACCTGCTCCACGAGAGATCGGTCGAACGAAGCGATTCTCTGTAGGTAGCGGTAACGGTTCAAGAGGTTGGTAAAGGATCGGGCACCCAACAAGACCTGTACCGTCCTGAGTGGCCCCATTTTGTATATGTCGCGGAGCCGCCGATTGAGTACGGCCCGACGCTCAGAGAGACGGTCCTGTGACTGCACGAGGTTGCGAGTCGTCGTCCGGATCTGTGTGGACGTGGCTTCCGACTGGAATTCGACTTCGGCGAGCACCGAGCGGGACGCGGAGAGTCGTCGCTCGACGTTGGCCAGCTCGGCGGAGGCGTTCCGGACCCGATTGCGGACGTCGCCGACCTCGCGCTGCAGCCGCGCCCGTTCCTCGCGAATCTGTTCGAGTCGCCGCCGGCTCTGCTGGATCTCCCGATTCAAGTCTCGGTCTTGAGCGAAGGCGGGTGTCGAGACGATCGCCGCGACAAGAAGCGCGATGCAACCCGCCCACAGGATCCGGCTCCTCCGCATCAGATCTCCCTCAGGTGGCGCCGGATCGCGAGGCCGCTGGCAAGTGTTCCGAAGACAACCCCCGCAACGAGGCCGAGCGCCACCCAGGTGGTCGGTACCCAGGCGACCTCGAAGAGATAGGAATAGACGCCGCGATACGTGCCGTACGTGAGCGCCCAGGCGAAGAGCCCCCCCAGGAACCCAGCCATGGCACCCTCGAGAAGGAACGGACGCCGGATGAAGCTGTTCTTAGCGCCGACGAGGCGCATGACGTAAATCTCTTCGCGGCGCGCGAAGATTGCGATGCGCAAGGCAGTACCGATGATGAGGGCAGCCACCATCGCGAACGCCGACCCGAGCACCGCGGTGCTCGCAAAGCCGATCCTCTTCAGAGCGAAGAGCCGGTCGACCCACTCACGGCCGTATCTCGCGTCTTCCACGAACGGGTACCCCATGGCCACAGCCGAGACTCTTTCCACGACCTCCAGGCTCCGCGACCCCTGCCTGAGTTCTACTTCGAGCGACTGGGGCAGGGGGTTCACATCGATGTCGATGAAGAGCTCGCCGAACTCCGGGAGTTCGGTTCGAGCCCGCTCGAGGGCGTCCCGCTTCGAGACGAACCTGACCACTCTCACCTCTTCCAGGGAGGCGAGCTCAGCCAGCAATAGATCGATTTCACTCTGGCGCGCGTCGTCGCGCAGGTAAACGACAACCTCGATACGCTCTTCGATGGCGGACAGCGCCAGCTGCAGATTGTACGTCGTCAGTGAGAACAGGCCGACGACGAAGAGCGCCAGGCCCACCATGGCGGACGATAGGCCGGTGAGCACCGGCGCCCGCCTGAATGCGGCGGCCGCTTCACGAATCGCATACATCAGGCTCCCCCGTCCGCGTCGGCAGAATCGAAGACGAGCATTCCTTGATCGAGCTCGAACACGCGCGCGTGCGGGTATCGCCGGATGAGCTCGAGGTCGTGTGTCGCCATGAGCACGGCCATGCCCTTCGCGTTGATGTCCCAGAATAGATCCACGACGCCCCGTGTCGCCCGTTCGTCGAGGTTGCCTGTCGGCTCGTCGGCCAGGAGCACGTACGGATCGTTGGCGAGCGCACGAGCGATCGCCACGCGTTGCTGTTCTCCGCCCGACAGCTCGTTCACTAAGGCTCCTGCCTTCGGCGACAGTCCGACCTGCATCAGGAGTCGCTGTGCTTTGGCCTGTACCGCTTTGCGCGGCGTACCGGTGACCTCGAGGACGAAGGCCACATTTTCCAGCGCGGTTCTTCCCGGCAGCAGGCGAAAATCTTGGAAGACGAAGCCGACGCGGCGTCGGATCTTCCACAAGTCTCGTTCGGTGACCCGGTTGGAGGAGTAGCCGGTGGTCCTGACCTCACCTTCGGTCGGACGGTCGGCCATGTGAATCAGGCGCAGAGTCGTCGACTTGCCCGAGCCGGAGTGCCCGGTGAGAAACGCGAATTCGCCCTTCTTCAAATGGAACGAGACGTCTCGAAGCGCGAACCCGCGCTTCGGGTACTCTCTGGAGACGTTTGTGAGTTTTATCACCGGATCAAGTGATGGCGGGACGGGGCCTTGTTCCGGGAGACAAGATTAGACATCGACGGAATCTCTGTCAAAGCGGCGTCGGGCAAGCGCGTGAGCCAGCTCCATTGCCGCATGCATCGACGACGCGTTCGCTCGTCCGCGGCCGGCGATGTCGAACGCGGTGCCGTGGTCCGGGGACGTGCGAATGAATGGCAACCCTAGGGTCACGTTCACGCCCGTGCCGAACGATACCGTCTTGAACGCGGCCATGCCGACGTCGTGGTACGGCGCGACTACGGCGTGGAACTCTCCGCTCAAGGCACGCGAGAAAACAGTGTCCGCGGGTAGTGGGCCGACGACGTCGATTCCCGACTCCCGGGCTCGCGTCACCGCGGGCGCAAATATGAGCGCCTCTTCGTCACCGAACAGCCCGCCGTCGGATGCGTGGGGATTCATTCCGCAGAGGGCGAGTCGCGGTGCGTCGATTGCCCAGTCGCCGCGAAGTGCCCGATCGAGCAGCCCGATCTGCTCGCCCAGAAGCTTCTCGGTCACGGCACCCGGGACCTGTCTCAGCGGAAGATGTGTGGTGGCCAGAAGAACGCGGAGCGGCCCATCCAAGCGTGTGGTCTCAGCGGCCATGAGCATGCCTGCTCGTTCGACGCCCGCGAGACTGGCGAGCATTTCGGTCTGACCCGGAACGTTCCAACCGGCGGCCCGCAGCGAGGGCTTGTGAAGAGGGGCCGTTACGATCGCATCCGCATCGCCTGCAAGTGCTGACGCTACCGCGCGCTCGATCGAGCGCCCGGCCACGAATCCAGCCGCTTCGTCATCCCGCGCGCCCCTATACTCGTTCGAGAGGGTCGCCAAGTCCTCGCGGTCGAGATGACCCTCGGGGCCAATGATCCGGATCGAGTCGGCCGGTTTGTCACGGAGAAACCGTTCGAGCGCGAGGAGTGTGACCTCGGGGCCGATGCCCCGCGGGTCACCTGGCGTAACTACGAGGCGTGGGGCCACCTACATGCGGATTTCGATGTACGTATTGGCCCGCAGTTCTTCGACCAGCGCTTCGCGTTGCTTTTCGGCTTGTAGCTGGCTCGCGATCTGCCCGCGCAGATCCTCGAACGTGTAGGCGCCCGCCTCCCGCACCTCGATCACGTGGATGACCGCGATGCGGGTCTCCCCGGGTGAGACCTCGTATTCGAGGGGCCCGACGAAGATCCCCGTCGACGCGGAGCGAAGCTCGTTGTACACCGGAGGGAGGTCGCCGACCTGATCGAACGGTAGGGTCAGCGAGTCGGGTGCTGCCGGGTCCGAGTACTCTTCGAACAGGTCGGCCATCGACTCTCCGTCGCGGGCCCGTTGCAGGACGTCGCGGGCCACTGCGCGGGCCCGCTCGAGGTCCGCTTCGGTTTTCGCCGGAACGATCAGTATATGGCGCGACCGGCGCTCACCGGCCCGCCGTTGTGCGGCCTTGATGATGTGGTACCCGAAGTCGGTCTTGACGAGGTCACTCACCTGGCCGTCGAGCAGGGGGAACGCGGCGTCCTCGAACTCCCGAACCATGGTGCCGCGGCGAAACCACCCGAGGTCGCCGCCCAGTTCAGCCGTACCGACGTCGTCGGAGTACTCCCTCGCCAGCTCTTCGAAGTCCTCGCCGGCGTTGACCCGTTCGAGGAGCGCCTGAGCTTCTTCGCGCGCCGCTTCGACGGCTGCGTCACTCGGGGAGGGAGCTACGACAACCTGACGGAATGTCAGAAGCCTGGGGCGCTGGCCGAGCTCCTGCTGGGCTTCCTGGAAGCGCGCGAGCATCTCGTCTTCGGTGATTTCCGCCGGCGGAGCGTCACGCAGGCGGAGCTGGAAGTACTTCTGCTGCACCTGTTGGATTCGAGCTTGGTTCGCGAGGAACTCGCGATACTCGGTGAGGCTGAGCGCCTCGGCCGCGAGCGCCTCCTGAAGCGCGACCTGACCCCCGAACTGCTGCCGAAGCTGTTCGAGCTGCTGCGTCACCCGCTCGTTGATGATCGCCTCGTCGGTCTGGATCAAGGAGTCCTTTGCGGCGGCCTGCAGAATCAGGAGCCGCTCCACGAACTGCTCGAGCACTTGTCTGAAGAGCGCCTCATACCCGGGGTCTGCCGGCGTCGGGATGGAAGTTCCACCCAACCTCATTCGCTGGATCTCTTCCTCGACCTCAGTCTGGACCACGACGGAGTCGCCGACGATCGCGATCAGGCGATCGACGATCTCCGTGTCTTCGAACTGAGCGCTTGCATGTATCGGAAGGAAGGCAAACGCGACCAGGGGGAAAACACATCGCTTGATCATCCTGCGTCGTAAACCACTAGCGTGGGGTGGTTCCGGTCATGGAGCCACCGTATCGGGAAGCGCTCGCGCCGAATCCAGCATCTGCTCAAGGGGTGACAGGCTGCGCGCTGCGCGCATCTGGGCGACGGTGACGATGACCCTGCCGACTCCTACTTCGAGGACCATGCTCGGCGTGCGCTCTCGAAGCTGGAAGCCGAGCAGGCCCAACGGTACGACTTGAGTCGCGCCCGTGAGGTTGTTCCGAAGGGCTTCCTCTACCGCGCGGGCGACGGCGACCTCCCGTGGCTCGCCCGGTGCCTGATCGAGGTCCAGGAGGCCGAGCATGCGGGCCGCACCGCGCAACTGCCCGGCGGCGTCCGCCACGAGCGCATCGATGCTGTCCCGGCCCGGCTGGAGGCCAGACTCCTGCGCCTGCCGCACGAGAAGGTCGCGTCGGCCGCGCTTTCTAATGAAGTCCTCGATCTCTTCGTCCGAACTCTCTACGAGCTGGCTGCGGAATGGGGCAGACTCGAGTCTGAGAACCTCCTGGAGCGCGCCCATCGTGATCGCGCCGCCGTCCCATTCGAGAACACGGCGCCGCGCTGCTCGCCTTGAAAGACGGATCCCAGGGTGTTCTGCCATTTCCCGCACGACATCGACGGCACCCTCTGCCAACTGTGGATCGACCCGCTCCACGAGCCCTGTTACAAAGAGAGACTCGGCTTCGGCGACCATCCGACTCTGCACCTGGAAGCGATAGGCGGAGGCGGTCTCATCGAAGCTCTTGAGCCTGCGCTCGTCGACGCGAATGAGGTGGAGCCCGAACGGGGTCTCGACAACGTCACTCACCTCTCCGAGGTCGAGCTCGAGCGCGACCTCTTCGAAGGGCCGGACCATGTCGCCACGAGCGAAGAATCCCAGGTCCCCGCCCCCAGCCGCGCTGCCCGGGTCCTGGCTGAACATTCGGGCCAGCGCCTCGAAGCTTTCCCCGGACGCGATGCGTCGCCTTATGTCCTGGAGGGCGGCGGCGACGCTGTCGCGCTGATTCGGCGTCGCTTGGACAGGCAGTTGGAGCATGATGTGGCGAGCATGGATTTCCAGCGCCGGCGCCTCGGACTCGTACCTCCTCCTCAACTCATCCTCGGTGATGAATGTGTCGACCTGGATGATCGAGTCGCGCAGTTGGGAGACCATGACCTGCGAGAGCTGTTGCATGATCAACGGCTCGAGGTCCAGCTCCGAGAACATGGTGTCGCGAGCGGCCGCTTCGGCGAGAAGCGTGTAGTCCACCCACAGTTCGGCGAGTGAGTTTACAACGCCGACGTCGGTCGCGAGGCGCTCTTCGTCGACCAGGAGTCGGATCGCTTGATCCACGGTGAACCTGTGCGTGCCAACCCGCGCCACGAGATCGTCATTGTTCTGCTCACCGGCGCATGCCGAGGCCACGAGCAGGAGCCCTGTCAGAACTGGGCCGTTCCGCCATTTATTCATGAATCTGGGTATCCATTGGAGCCGACTCTCGTTGCTTTGTCCATTCTCACTCTTCAGGGCTAGGCCGCTTCAGACTGCGCGGAGCTCAGCGCGGAGAGCGCGACCATCACCGTTTCCAGGATCGGATCCAACCCATCCTGGCTGAGTTGCACGGACAACGGGTGAACTCTCCGGATGTCCATGAACGCTTGCCGCTGCCTCAGCGGTCCCTCAAGAACTGACATTCTCGGTACAACCCCTTCCCGGAAGCTGATCCGCGCCGATCCATTGCGGATGATGACACGCTCGACTCCGAGCTTCCTTCCCAGAACTCGTACGGTTGTGGCGTCGAGGAGTTGCTCGACTTCCGCGGGAAGTGGGCCGAAGCGGTCGGCCAACTCCACCTTGATCGCTTCGACCTCGGTTCGGCTCCCGACCTTCGAAAGGCGCCGGTAAAGATGGAGCTTTTGGCTCGAATCTGAAACGTAGCTGTCCGGGAGATACGCGGGGCCTTCGAGGGACACGTCCGGATCCGGCCACTCGGTGGCGTCCTCACCTTTTTGGATGCGCTGCACCGTCTTCTTGAGGAGACGCATATACGTGTCCAATCCGATCTGCTGGGCGAACCCGGATTGGTCCGCTCCAAGCAGGTTGCCGGCGCCGCGTAGCTCCAAGTCACGGAGCGCGATGGAGTATCCCGAGCCCAACTCCGTGTAGTGCTCGAGAATGCGCAGCCGGCGCTCCGCGTCTTCCGCCACGTCGTCGGGAACCAGGAGATAACAGTAGGCCCGCCGGTCTGAGCGCCCGACGCGGCCGCGAATTTGGTATAGCTGCGCCAGGCCGAAGCGGTCCGCCCGATCCACGATGAGCGTATTGGCATTGGGGACGTCCAACCCGTTCTCGATGATCGACGAGCAGACGAGAACGTCGACCTCCCCGTCCACGAAGGCGCGCATGACCTCGTCGAGCTTGTGGCTCTTCATCTGCCCATGCGCGATGTCGATCCGTGCCTCGGGGACCAGGGCCTGGATTTCTTCCGCGATCGTGTAAATGGTGTCGATGCGGTTGTGCAGGAAGAAGGTCTGGCCGCCACGGTCGAGCTCCCGGTAGAGGGCCTCCGACAGAAGCTGGTCCGTCCACGGGAGAACGTTTGTGAAGATCGGCATGCGATCCCGCGGCGGCGTGCGGATCAGGGAAAGGTCGCGGATTCCTGAGATGGACAGGTAGAGCGTACGAGGGATCGGGGTGGCGCTGAGCGTGAGGACATCCACTGACCGGCGCAGCTTTTTCAGGCGCTCCTTGTGTTTCACGCCGAAGCGCTGCTCTTCGTCGACGATCAGGAGTCCGAGGTCTTTGAAGACGACGTCCTCGGAGAGTAGGCGGTGCGTTCCGATGACGATGTCCACACTCCCCTGGGCCACGGCCGCGAGCAGTTCCTTTTGTTCCTTCGGGGTACGGAACCGGCTCAGGGACCCGATGTGGACGGGATAGTCGGCGAGCCGATCCTCGAA
>JADFLD010000030.1 GCA_022564535.1 Gemmatimonadota bacterium | reverse complement strand
ATCACGGAGGCGCCGCGAAACGAATGACCGTCATCGCCGCCATCCAGGTAGACTTGACATCGACGACCGTCGGCACCGCTTGCCGTCTCGCCAACGTGATCGCGGGCAAATCGATTCTCCGCCACACGATCGATCGCGTCGAACGAATCTCGTCGGTCGAGGTCGTGTGCGTCCTGTGCCCGACCGGGCAGAAAGAAGCGTGTCAAAACCTGCTGGCGGGCAGCAAGGTCAGGATCATCGCGTATGACGCCGAGCCCGCTCCCTGGACGCCCATCGTGCGTGCCGGCCGAAAATGGTCGCTGGACGGCTGGCGCGGCGGTATCGGCGGAACCACGTACTTCGACGAATTCATCGACTGCCGGCTGCTCTTGGGCCTGCTGCGAGCCCTCCTGTGAATCAACGGCCGCACCGCCGGAGGAAGTACCATCCAATGCCGACGCATTGCCCATCGCCGAAGATCCATCTTCGACCGCTGAATCACCTCCGTCGGCATCGCCTTTCTCATCCTTAACCGCTTGCGAAACGATGACCTTGCTCGGCCGCAGCACGCGATCGCGAAGTCGATACCCTTTGGCGAACTCCTCGAGCACCGTTCCAACCGGGTGGTCGGCCGACGGCTGCTGCATCATCGCCTCGTGAACGCTCGGGTCGAACGGCTCGCTGCCGGTCTCAATGGTCTCGAGACCGTGCTCACGCAACGCCTTCAGAAGGTTCTAACGACGCGCCGAAGCGACGTGCTCGCCCGCCATCGCCAGCCCGTATAGAGTAAGGAGGGGCTCGATCGTGTCCACGGAGCTCAGATGGGGTCCGATCGTGTCGGCAAAGCCCCCCGTCGCGACCACGTGCACGTCCGGACGACCCCATTCCTCCTTGATTCTGCGAACGATCCCGTCGATCGCCTCGATCGCCTGCTAGAACACTCCACTCTGGAGGCACGTCTCCGTTCGTCGACCGATGACCAAGGCTGGCGGCTGGAGCTCGACGCGCGGGAGCTTCGCCGTGCGGGCGGCCAGCCACTCGAGACCCGCTGGCAAACCCGGAGAGATGACACCGCCCAAGAAGACGCCGTCGCCCGAGATACAGTCGAACGTCGTCGCCGTCCCGAGATCCACCGCGATCGTGTCGCGTTGATAGAGCCGGCAGGCCGCCAACGTGTTCACGACCCGATCGGCCCCCACGGACAGGGGTTCCTCCACGTCGAGGCGAATGGGCAGGTCGCTGCCGGGCCCGATCGCCACGACTTCGGCGCCCGTGATGTCACGGATCGTCTTGGACCAGACCTGGTTCAGGGAAGGGACCACCGAGCCGACGACGCCGCGCACGATCTCGGACTCGTCGATCATCCCCCCGTTCAAGAACGCGCGGATGAGGGCGGTCATTTCGTCTGCGGTGCGAGGCACGCTCGAGCTCAAACGCCAATGGGCGACGATCTCGGTAGTGCTCGGGGCCAAGCCGACGACGGTCTCGGTGTTGCCGACGTCCACGACGAGTTGCACGCGATGAGCCTCCTGTGAAGGGCTCCGGGCGGTCAGGCGGCGCTCACTAGCCCGGGGTCTCGAAACTTACGCTGCCAGAGGTCACCTGTACCCGCGTCCCGTCGCGCCGCTCCAGCACCAATGCGCCGGACGGGTCGATACCGACCGCCAGTCCCACACCCTGGTGCTCAGTGCGAATGCGATGGCCTGCCAGAGCGTCACGCCGTTCGAGCTCCGCGAACGCGGCCCGAAACGGCGCTTCTCTCCCCAGAACCTGCCTGAGCCGATCCAGAATATGAGCTCCTAACTCGGTACGGGACAGCTCCTTACCATTCATCATCTCGAGTGATGTAGCGACTCCGGCCAGAGCGTCGGAGAAGCCACCAAGCGGCGTCCGCACGTTGATGCCGATACCGACCACGACGGACTCTCCCTCGGATTCGCAGAGGACCCCCCCGAGCTTCAGGCGACCGACGAGCAGATCGTTGGGCCACTTGATATCGACGTGCACCCCCGGGACGTAGGCTTCGATGCCTTCCGCGCAAGCCAATCCGACGAGCAGCGGGAGGTGGATAGAGTAGTGTCGTCGGCTGAGAAGTACCGACATCCACAACCCCGACCTCGCCGGGGACTCCCACGTCGCGCCACGCCTACCCCGCCCCGCAGTCTGCTGGTTCGCCACCACCACCGTGCCGGGCAGGGCACCCGCGCGCGCGAGCTCCAAAGCCCGCTCACTCGTCGAGCCGATGCGATCGTAGGCCTCGACGAGTGGAGCCTCCCAAAGCGCCGCCAGCGCCACCAGGGACAGCCCGCCCCACTCGACCTGTTCGCGGGCGGTCACCGTACGGTGAGAAAAACCAAGTAGGCAGCACCCGCCGCCCAACAGTACGGGGCGAAAAAGTGGAAGGAGCGCCGTTCAAGGATCACCACGAAAGTCCGAATCGCTAGGACGCCCGTGACGGCCGCGACGACGCCACCCCCGACCAGCGCGGCGGTCCCCAGCTCCGCGCCACTCGCCAAATCAGGAATCTGGAGCACGGCTGCGCCTGCGATCGCCGGCACGGCCATGAGAAAGGAGAACGTCGCCGCCTCCCGCGCTTCAACGCCAAGCCATAGGGCCGCGACCACGGTGGCTCCCGATCGGGATATGCCGGGGACGAGCGCGCACGCCTGAGCCAGCCCGATGACGAGTGCCGCCCCCCAAGTCGGCCGTTTCCCGGCGGCCGTGGCGAGCGGCGCCTTGCTGCTCCACAGGAACGCTCCGGTCACGAGAAGCGCGAATCCCGGCGCGTACGGATTTTCGAAGAGCGCCTCGATCTGATCCTTCGCGAAGACGCCCAGCAGGCCGGCCGGGATCGTAGCCACCAGAATGAGGCCCACGTACTGGTACGCGTCCCGATCGCCCGTCACGACACCGCGGATGAGCTCGGTCACTCTGGAGCGATAAACCAAGAGGATCGACACGAGCGTGGCGACGTGCACCGCGACCTCGAACAAGACACCCGGTACGTCGACCGAGAGCATGGCCTGCGCCATCACGAGATGGCCGGAACTCGACACGGGGAAGAACTCGGTGACCCCCTGTACGAATCCGAGGATCACCCCTTCCCAAAGGGTCATCTATTGGCCGCCGGTCACGCGCTCATAGAGCGCTTCGTAAAGCGGCACGACCGACCGCGCCGAAAACCGCTCCACCGCTGTTGCCCGAGCCGCCTCTGCCACCCGGCCGTGAAGCACGTCATCCGACAGAAGTCGCACGCCTGCCTCCGCCATTTCGTCGACCGCTCCGATGTCGAACAGAAAGCCGGTCTCCTCGTGGTCGATGACCTCCGGCAAGCCGCCCACGCTTGACGCGACGACCGGCGCCCCGCACGCCATCGCCTCGAGCGCCGCAAGCCCGAACGATTCCTTCTCGGAGGGGAGAAGAAAGAGGTCCGCACACGAGAGCAGCTCGTCCACCGACGCGTGCTTCCCCAGGAAGAGGACCTTGTCTTGGAGACCGAGTTCGGCGGCGCGCTGCAGCACGCGAGGCCGCTCTGGGCCGTCTCCAACGAGTACGAGCCTGGCGGGAACCTTCCGCTGGATTCGCAAGAAAATCTCGACTACATCCCCTACCCGCTTGACCGCCCGGAAGTTGGAAATGTGCATCACGATCTTCTCACCGCCAGGGGCGAGCTTTTCGCGATGACACGGCACCCTGCCTGGCCGCCAAACCTCCGTGTCGATGAAGTTCGGAATCACTTCGATGCGGCTCTGGGGAACGGAGAAGTCACGCACCGTCTGATCTTTCAGATATTCGGAGACGGCCGTGAGGCCATCGGACTCCAGGATCGAGAAACGCGTGATGGCGTGGAAGGACGGGTGCAGTCCAACGAGCGTGATGTCCGTGCCGTGCAGCGTCGTCACGATCCTGAGCTGCCGCTCCGTCGCCAGCATCTGCTTCGCGAGGTACGCGGACACCGCGTGTGGAATCGCGTAGTGCATGTGCACGAGGTCGAGCCCTTCCTTGAGCGCGGTGTCGTGGAGCGCCACAGCGAGCGCCAACGCGTACGGAGGATGCTCGAAGAGCGGGTAATCCTCCATCTCGACTTCGTGGAAGAAGACGCGCTCGCGAAGAAACCCTCCCAGGCGGAACGGCTGATCGTACGAGATGAAGTGGACCTCGTGCCCGCGTCCTGCGAGCGCAAGGCCCAGTTCCGTCGCTACCGCCCCTGAGCCTCCATAGGTCGGGTAGCAGGTGATACCGATCTTCACAGGTCAGCCTGGGTTGGTTGGGTGATCGAGGATGGGACCCTGGTTCATGCCGGCTCCGAGGATTCCGGCGAGGGCGGTCTCAACCTGCCTGAAAAGGGGGAGTTCGGCGTCGATCCGTATGGTGGATTCCGGGAGCTGATTCCGGAACCATGTGAGTTGCCGCCGTGAGTAACGGCGCGTGTTCCTGCGGATCTCTTCCATCGCTTCCTCCAACGTCAACTCCCCCCTCAGATGTGCCGAGATCTCCCTGTAGCCGGTGCCGCTCATACCCGGATCGGCGTCCACGTATCCGGCGTCGAGCAGCCCGCGAACTTCGTCCACGAAGCCACGCTCCACCATGCGCAGCACCCGATCGTCGATGCGTCGATCCATCTCCGCCCTGGGAAGATCGAGGACAAACACGACACCGGATAGGCCGTCGGCTTCGGTGGGTGCCTCCCGGTGCCACCGCGAGAGCGGGACGCCGGAGAGAAGCGCGACCTCGACCGTTCGGCTCATTCGCTGGGGGCCTCCCTGTATGGCCACCGCCGCCCGCGGCGGGTCCAGCTCGGTCACGAAGCGCGCGAGAACCTCGGTCGGCAACGTCGCCAGATAGGAGCGCAGAGCGGTCCGGCGGTCTTCGTCCAGGGTCGGTTCGGCGAAGATCGGATCGGTGACCACGCGGAGAAAAAACCCGGTTCCACCGACCAGAACCGGAATCGCACCACGGGATGCGATCTCCTCGACCCAGACACGCACGTCCCGCGCGAACTGGCCGGCCGAGTACCGTTCGTCAGGCCTTACCAGGTCGAGCCCGTGGTGCCGAACCGACGCCCGGGCTTCCTGACACACCTTGTCCGTCCCGATATCCATGCCGACGTACACCTGGCGCGAGTCCATCGAGATGATCTCGACAGGCAGGTGTTCGGCGAGGCCCAGGGAGAGGTCCGTCTTGCCAGATGCGGTCGCCCCGGTGATGGCGACGAAACGGGGTGTCGGCTCGGTCACGAGCGTCCGAATTTTCTTCCCAACTCGGCGGCGGATAGGCGCACGACCGTCGGCCTGCCGTGAACGTCGTGGTGCGGCAACTCTGTGGCGAACAGTTGATCGAACAGTTCTTGCATCTCGGCGTCGGAGAGCTTCTGCCCCGCCTTGATCGCACTCTTGCACGCGAACGTCATCGCGATCCGCTCGTGTTGGTTTCGAGCGGAACGCACCAGTTCAGACCCGTGCGTCAACTCTTGGACCATCTCTCGGAACGCGCGCTCGGCGTCGAAGTATCGGTGCGGATTCGGAACCGCCCGCACGAGCACGGTGTCCCCTCCGAACCCTTCGACCTCGAATCCGGCGCGCGCCAACAAGCCCTTCAAGTCCTCGACGAGCGCAACCTCCGGGGCCGTCAGGCGAAGCGTCAGAGGAAACAGGAGGCGCTGGCTTTCCGCCCCCCCCATTTCGAAGCCGTCCATGAGCCGTTGGAACAGAATTCGCTCATGCGCGGAGTGCTGGTCTATGATGAGGATGCCGTCGCGCGTCTCGGCGAGCACATAGGTGTTCAGAACTTGCCAAAGCCGGGACCGGCCGGCGCCGACCTCGGGAAGAGGCAGTAACGTCGATCGATGTGCATCACTCGCTTCGTCGGCGCCACTCATGAAGAGCGCCATTTGGGCTTCCGAGGACGTCCCAGCCCTCGCGGGGCTCGGAGACGCCGGTCCCGGCTCTCGGACCGTGAGAGGTGGGGGAGCCAGCCCTGTCTCGAACGTGGCCGCACTGGCTTCGCCGTCCAGCGCCTCCCGCACGGAGCGCTCGATGAGGTCCTCGACACGGTTGGTGTCGCGGAACCGGACCTCGGCCTTCGCCGGGTGCACGTTGACGTCGACGTGTTCTCCCAGGACGTCGAGATATAGGAAGATCCACGGCTTGGCTCCTTGTGGAATCGTCGTCTTGTAGCCGCGCTCCACCGCACGCACGAGCTCCGGAGACCGGAACGGCCGACCATTGACGAAGAGATGACTCCGGCGGACGCCGGGCTTGGTTGCGTCGGGCCGTTGCACCAACCCCCGGACCTCCATGCCGTCCACCGCGCCTGAGACCCCGATGAGCGTCGCGCCCTGCTCCGGTCCCCATACCTGCGTGACCCGCACGCCGGCGTCTGCCGCGGCGGGAAGGTCCAGGAGGCACCGATCGTCGGACATGAGGACGAAAGAGACGTGCGGGTTCGCGAGCGCGAGCGCCGTCACCACCTCGTTGGTCGCCCTCGTCTCGGCGCTCACAGACTTCAGAAACTTGGCGCGCACTGGAGCGTTGAAGAACAGATTCCTCACCTCGATCGTCGTGCCTTTTCGGCGTGCGAAGTCGGCGACCCCACTGATGCGTCCTCCCGCTACGGTAACCTGAGTGCCGGCCTCACCCTCGCCGTCCCACGTCTCCAGCGTCATACGGGAAACGGCGGCGATAGAAGGGATCGCTTCACCACGAAAGCCGAGCGTCCGCACGCCGGTCAGGTCACTGGCCTGTGAGATCTTGCTCGTGGCATGGCGGTCAAGGCATAGGAGAGCGTCTTCGCGCCCCATGCCGGTGCCGTCGTCGCTCACGCGAATGCGCCGCTTGCCACCCCGCTCGATCGCGATGTCCACCCGGGTTGCTCCCGCGTCGAGGGCATTTTCGACGAGCTCCTTCACGGCCGACGCCGGACGCTCCACCGCCTCACCCGCCGCAATCTGATTGGCGACGGCGTCGGGAAGGACCTGGATTCGTCGGGTCATGGAAATCCGAATGGCAGCAGACTCTGGCTCCACAGCACGAGAAAGCTGGTGAGGAAGGACCTTGGACCCCGCGCTAGGCTACCCCGTAGAACCGGCAAGCGTTCTCCATGGTTCTGCGGGCGACCTCGACCGCGTCGACGCCTAGGTGTCCGGCCACTGCCTCAGCGACGTGCACCACATTCGCCGGTTCGTTGCGGCGGCCGCGCTTCGGTACGGGGGCGAGGTACGGTGCGTCCGTCTCGATCAACAGACGATCGACGGGCACTTCTCGAAGGAGGTCGACGGGCTCGAACGACTTGAATGAAGCAATTCCCGAGAACGAGACATACCAGCCAGCGGACATCGCCGCTGCGAACGCCTTGGCTCCCCCGGTAAAACAATGCAGCACACCGAGCGTCCCCGGCGGCATCTGACGGAGCGCCGCGGCCACATCCTCGTCTGCGTCGCGCGCGTGGACCACTACCGGCACGCCCAAGTCCGCCCCGAGTTCGAGATGGGCGTCGAACAGCGCACGCTGCGCCGACCGCGGCGCGGTGTCGTAGAAGTAGTCGAGGCCCGTCTCCCCGACCGCCACGACCTTCTCGTGTGCGGACACCAAGTGGCGAATCTCTTCGATGTCTTCCGGCCCCGCAGATTCCACTTCGTGCGGATGCACTCCGGCCGTCGACCAGACCCCCGTGCGGTCCCTTGACAGCTCCAGCGCCGCGCGGGCGTCAGCCACGTTCGAGGCGATGGATACCATCCGAATGACGCCTGCCTCGTGGCCCCTACGAAAGACCGCCTCCCGGTCGTCCCGGAAGGCGGCGTCTGTCAAGTGACAGTGGCTGTCGAAGTATTCGATCACACCGTCTCGGGCAGGGGCCGTGCCTTCTTTTCACCGGGCGATCCCACCCCGAAGCGCTTCTGAATCTCGATGAGCGCTGGCGATGCGACGAAGATCGACGAGTAGGTGCCAATGACGACCCCGAGAATCAGGACGATCGTGAAGTCGCGAAGAACCGGCCCGCCGAGGGTCAGGAGTGCAAGGAGAACCGCCAGCGTCGTACCGGACGTGAGAACCGTGCGCGGTAGCGTCTCGTTGATCGACTGATTGACGAGCTCGATGGGATCTCGCTTGCGGGCGCCCTTCATGTGCATGTTCTCACGAATGCGGTCGAATACGACGATCGTGTCGTTGAGGGAATAGCCCAGGATCGTCAGGATCGCGGCGACCGTCGGAGCGGCGATCTCAACTTGGAACACGGCGAGAAATCCGAGCGTGATGACCACATCGTGCGCGGTCGCGATCACCGCCGCGAGGCCGAAGCGAAGCTCGAAGCGCATCGCGAGGTACATGAGCGTGAGCACGAAGGAGAACAGAATGGCCAACAGCGCCTTCTGCTGGAGCTCGCCACCGACCGTGCCGCTCACGAGATCCGACTTCACGACGTCAAACGTCGCGCCAGAGAGATTGCTCGCGATCAGGGCTTCGATGTCGTCGGCCACCTGAGTGATCGATATCTCTTCGTCCAGCGGGGCTCGGATCACGAACTCGTTCTCGCCCTCCTCACCAATTTGCGTGATGGGAGGAGCATCTGCGCCGCCGAGCGCATCTCGAAGCTCACCGACCGTCATGGGATCGTCGAAACGCACCTGTACGAGCGAGCCGCCGAGGAAGTCGACGCCGTAGTTCTGCCAACTACCGAGTGTCACGATGTTCCGGCCCATCGCCAGGACGCCGACGACGAGCACGACAGACGAGAGGATGTACGCTGTCCGGCGCTTCTCTATGAATGGGAACGCCGCGTTGCTGAAGAGTTTCATGCTTTCGAGGTCAGATGCTGATCGGATCCGACGCCTTCTTGCCCGACAGATAGAGCAGGAAGAAGGAGCGGGTCACGAAGAGTGCAGAGAAGAAGGAGGCCACGATCCCGATGGACAGTGTCACAGCAAAGCCACGAACAGGCCCGGTCCCAAACTGGAAGAGGATCAACGCCGTGATGAGGGTGGTGATGTTCGCGTCCACGATCGCCGAGAGCGCTTGTTGGAAGCCGGCGTCTACGGCCGTGCGTGTCGCACGTCCTCGCGCGAGCTCCTCTCTTATTCGCTCGAATATCAGGACGTTTGCGTCCACCGCCATGCCGACGGACAGAATGAGCCCAGCGATTCCCGGTACCGTCAGCGTCGCATCCATTCCGGCGAGTCCGCCCATGACGAGAATGCCATACACGGCGAGCGCCGCCACGGCCAGCACACCGGCCATGCCGTAATACGTGACCATGATCACGATGACGAGCGCGATCCCCACGAGGCCCGCGAGCTGCCCCTGGTCGATGGCGTCCTGGCCGAGGGACGGACCCACTACGCGCTCCTCGATGATGTTGATGCGGGCGGGAAGTGCGCCGGCACGCAGGACGAGGGCGAGATCGCGCGCTTCCGCGAGCGGAGTTCCCTGTCCCATGTCGATCTGTCCGCGCGCCCCGATCCGATCGCGGATCACGGGAGCACTCATCACCTCGCCGTCGAGAACAACTGCGAGATATCGCCCGACGTTGGCCGCAGTGAAACGGGAGAACTGGCGACCGCCGGCTCTCGAGAGTTGGAACTGGACCTGCGACTGATTGAACTGGGGGTCACGTCCTGCTGTAGCGTCCTCCAGCTGATCGCCCGTGAGAAAAGGCTCATCCGTCAGCACATACAGTCGATGATAGTTGCGGGCCGCCCGCGAGATGACCTCCGAACCCCAGTGCAAGGCCTGATCTCTGGGAAGCGCGCGTTGGATTTCAGGCAGGCCGAGAAAGTATTCCACGACCGGCCGGTCCTCTTCCGCAACCAAGAACGTGCCATTTAGGTCACCCCTAAAGAGCAGAGAACCCAGTGGGCGAAGCGCATCGGCGAGCGCCTGCGCGGAGTCCGCCTCCTCGGCGGTCTCCGCAGCCGTCGTGTCCGTTCCGAAGAGGAGGTCCTCGAGGCGGTCTCCCCCAATCGTGATGTCGCGGCCCATGGCACGGATGGAGTCCACGCCGAGCGCGGCGACGATGGCCCGGTCGATGCGCGGAAGCGCCACCTCGAGCTCGTCCCACGTCAAGACCATCTTGAACTCGAGGAAGGCGCTTCGCTGAATGATGCTCTTCGCCTGGTCTTCGTCCTGGACGCCGGCCAACTCCACGATCAGTCGATCCCTGCCGACCTTCTGGACGAGCGGCTCCGCGACACCGAACTCGTCGATACGGGTCCGGATGATCCGATCGACCCTGTCGATCATGTCGGACTTGGCCTCGATGGTCATCGTGCCATCCGGGTCGTCGACCTCGAGAATGAGGTGCATGCCGCCCTGCAAATCGAGACCGAGCTTCAACCACGAACCCGTATCTGATTTGTTCGAGTAGAGCTGCCATCC
>JADFLD010000323.1 GCA_022564535.1 Gemmatimonadota bacterium | reverse complement strand
CCCAGAGGTTCCTCCGTGCCAGCCGATGAACTCCTCCGGCACTTAGTCGCTGCGCTCGAGGAGGTTGGCGTTCCCGATGCACTGGGAGACTCGATCGCGAGCATCGCATACGGAGAACCCAGAGCCACCCTCGACATCGGTCTTCGGTCGTGAAGTGCCACTGGCCTACGCGAACATCGCAGAGGTTAGCGCACCGCGTCCTAGAGTGGCCGGGCGAATCGGTCGAGTTCTCCACCGCACGTCGGGCGGCACCCCGACGTTTTCCAGATTGATCCCGAAGTTGTCGCACCGCAGGCATACGTTGGTTGCATATCTTTGGAGGGATCTATGGCGACATCATGAGATGAGAACAATTTCATTGAACCTCCCAGCGACCTCCTGGCGACAGCCGATAGTTGCGCGGAAGGGCTCGGCATGTCCCGGGCCGAGTACATCCGTCGCCGATTCTGAAACGAACTACCGCAGCCACACGGATCGCCACCTAGCATAGATCGACCAGCTCGTGACCCCACCCCCCATCATCACCCGTGTCGAACCCCTCCGCCCTAGGGGGCTGAAGGTTCTCGTCTACCTCGAGGACAGCGAACCCTTCGAGGTCATGCTCGAGACGCTCGAGCGCGCTCGCCTCGGTGTGGGAGACCCCCTACCCTCCGACCGACGGCACCAACTGCTGAACGCCGACGCGGACATCCGCGTACGCGACGCGGCCCTGAACCTCATCTCATACAGCGCGCGGACCCGCGCCGAGCTCCGACGCCGACTCCGCCAAAAGGGATTTCGTCCGGCCCGCATCGATCTGTGCCTGGACCGGCTGGAGGAACAGAGCTTCATCGATGACGAGGCCGTCGCCGCGGCGTTCATACGCGACCGACTGCGGCACCGCCCCCGCGGCAAGGCGCGCCTAACGTCGGAACTTCGCGCCAAGGGTGTGAACGGCGACCTCGTGAAACGGACGATTGACCAAGTCTTCGAGGACCAGGACACGAGCGACACCAAGCTCGGTCGCGAGGTGGCCGAGCAGTGGATCGTCCGACAGAACGTGGCCGTCGTCGAGGCGCTCGCGAACGACAGCCACTCGCCCGAGCGCGACCGGGCGAGGCGGAGACTCCACGGATATCTGGCGCGGCGGGGCTTTCGCGAAGAAGCGCTGGGGGAGGCGACGAGGCGGGCGATCGAGCTCGCGAAGGCCTCGGGGCGAGACCAGCAAGCGTAGGCCATGCGGAGGGGAAGTCGGGATCGGCCTAGCTCGTACAACGGTGACGCAGTCGCCACCCGGCTCGCGTGGGCAGGTGTACCCCCCCCCGTCACTCCGTCGCCTCGGGCTCCCTCCTCCGTCTCCTCACAGCCCAAACGACCGAACCGACCACCAGGACGCCGAGCAACGCGACCGCCAACGGAGCGGACCGTCGCCAGAGCGCTACGAGTCCGAGACCCGACGAAGTAAAAAGGATCACGCCGGGCGAGATTCCTACCGCCGTGGTCCACAGGAACCGCCACCTCGGTACGCCGCAGAGGCCGGCGCCCCAGTTGATCGCGGTGAAGGCGATGACCGGGATGAAGCGAAGAACGATGAGGCCCCACCACCCTGCGGCCTCCGCCGCGTGGTCGACCCTTGCGACCGCGGCATCGCTCACGATCCGGCGCCCGAGAGGTCTACCCCATCTCGAGGCGATCTCGTAGCTGATCCAGGCTCCCGCCATCGCGCCTGTCCAGGTGATCAAAGCGCCGACCACCGGCCCGAACAGAACGCCGTTCGCCATCGCCGGCGCCTCGGCTGGGATCGGAAGGATCGACACCATCGCCATGAGCAGTGGGGCGACCACATAGGCCCACACTCCGATCGCCCCGAGCCACGTCTCGACATTCGCGAAGAACCCGTCCACTCCGCCTCCTCCGTTCCCGCCGCCGGCGCGTCCCCGTCCGGACGGTCCGACGCCCATCAGGGCCTACGTGCCTGCGGAAGTTACCGGTTCGAGCGGGTCGCCGAAGTACACGCGGCTCGAAGCGATACGGGCAGGGACCTAGGGCGCCCCGTGGAGGTGAATCCTCCGGGACCTGGATCTCGTAGATTCCGGTACAGGAGGCACATCGATGGCCAAGAAGAAGATCAAGTTCAGAGTACCCGAAGGTCCGTGCGATCCCAAGCCGCCGAAGCAGCCACCGTTCCCGACACCTACGGGCCCGTGGGACAAGCTCGGCGGACCGGATCCGCTGAAATGGTTGAAGCTCGGCAGAAAGAAATAAGCTGAGGCGTCGGACCCACTGAGGAAGCTCCTCAGCGCTTAACGCGCAACCTTGCCGTTCATTCTTTCCGATCGAGTCCGTGCTCGACGACGAATCGGGTGAGACCCGCGATCGTCCGGATGCGCAGCTTGCCCATCACTCGCTCCCGGTGTGTCTCGACGGTGCGTGGTGAGATCTCGAGTCGATCGCCAATCGCCCGATTGGTCAGTCCCTCTGCGACGAGGAGCAGCACCTGTGTCTCCCGATTCGTGAGTGAATCGAGGCGAGCCCTCAACTGCTCCTTCTCTATCTCCTGACGCAAGCCGACGCTGAGCTGTTGCGTGACGCGGGCGGTGAAGTACTCACGTCCTTCATGAACGG
This sequence comes from Gemmatimonadota bacterium, assembly GCA_022564535.1. The sequence goes on along the minus strand of JADFLD010000323.1, from coordinate 83 downwards.
CACGCACGGCGTCTCTCAGCTCCGCGGGAGAGACGTCCTTCAACACGTACCCATCCGCTCCGACGCGCACCGCCTGCAGGACA
>JADFLD010000322.1 GCA_022564535.1 Gemmatimonadota bacterium | reverse complement strand
GTGGTCGAGAGCGACGCGGGGGTGGCTGCTGGAGTCACCGATGCCGACTACCGGGAGGCCGGTGCCACGATCGCGGCCAGCGCGGCAGAAGCGATCCGGGGCGCCGGCATGCTTCTTCGCGTCAATCCTCCGTCGCTCTCCGACCCGGACGAGCTCGCGGACGTCGGAGAGGGAGTGATCCTGGTGTCGTTTCTGAACCCTCTGGGGAACCCTGCCCTGGTGCGTCGGCTCGCGGAGATGAAGATCTCGGCGATATCGATGGAGCTGGTCCCCCGCATAACACGAGCGCAGTCGATGGACGCCCTCTCATCTCAGGCGACGGTGGCCGGCTACAAAGCCGTCCTGGTGGCCGCGAGCCATCTTCCGAAGTTTCTGCCGATGTTCACCACGGCGGCGGGAACGATTCGCCCCGCGAAAGCGCTCATCCTCGGCGCGGGGGTCGCAGGACTGCAGGCGATCGCAACAGCGCGCCGCCTCGGTGCCATCGTCGAGGCGTTCGACGTCCGGCCGGCGGTGAAGGAGCAAGTGGAAAGCCTCGGCGCCAAGTTCCTGGAAGCCGAGGATGAGGTGACGGCAGAGGGCGAGGGCGGATATGCCAAAGAGCTTTCGGAAGACCAGCACAAGAAGGAGTTGGAACTGATTGCGAAGGCCATCGTCGAGACGGATATCGTAATCACGACGGCGCAAATCCCGGGCCGCGATGCGCCTCTTCTGATTACCGAAGACATGGTACGCTCGATGCGCCATGGTTCCGTGATCGTGGATCTGGCGTCAGAGAGTGGAGGGAACTGCGCGGTCACGAAGAGTGGCGAGACCGTCGTGTTCCACGGTGTTCAGGTCATGGGCCCGGTCAACCTTTCGGCTTCGATTCCCGTCCACGCCAGCCAAATGTATTCCAAGAACATCGTCACGTTGGTGGCCGAGTTCGTAGGTGAGGACGGCGACGTCGAGCTCGACTTCGAGAACGACGTGGTCGGACCAGCTACCGTGACGCACGCGGGTGAGGTCCGAAACGAACGAGTGCGGGCCACACTCGAGAACCCGACGTGATCAGTCATCGCACCGCCGACAATTCGGCACATTCAGAGGAGATGTGATGGGCGATTTGATGATCGGCCTGTACGTTTTCGTTCTCGCAGGCCTGGCGGGACGCGAGGTGATCACAAAGGTGCCGCCGACGCTCCATACGCCGCTCATGTCCGGTGCCAACGCGATTTCTGGAATCGCGATCGTGGGGGCGATCGTCGTCGCCGCCAAGGCCGAGGGCACGCTGCAGACGACGCTCGGGGTCGTTGCGATCGCGATGGCGACGATCAACGTGATCGGCGGCTTCATGGTCACGGATCGCATGCTCAGCATGTTCCGCAAGCGGTAAGGGGACGACATGAACTTGGACATACTCGTCGAGCCGACCTATCTGCTGTCTGCGGTCCTTTTCGTCCTTGGCCTCAAGCGGCTCCAGTCGCCGGCCACCGCGCGAGGAGGAAACGCGCTCGCTTCCCTGGCCATGCTGCTGGCGATCCTCGCCACGATCGTCGATACCGAGATCCTCTCCTGGACGGGAATCCTGGTGGGCATGGCCATCGGTGGCGTGATCGGGGGGTTCGCCGCCCGCAAAGTCAAGATGACCGACATGCCGCAACTGGTCGGCATCTTCAATGGATTCGGTGGCGGAGCGTCGGCCCTAGTGGCGATCGCCGAGTTCGTGAGCAACCCTGCGGTGGGGACCGGAACGACCGGTGTGACGATCATGCTGGGCACGCTGATCGGCGCGGTGACGTTCACCGGGTCCTTCATCGCCTTTGCCAAGCTTCAAGGCTTGATCACCGGCAACCCGATCACCTTCCCGGGTCAGAACTGGCTCAACCTCTTCATCTTCGTCGCCGCCCTGTCCCTTGCCGCGGCAGCCCTCGGCATCATCGTCCTCGATCTCCCCACCCTCACGATATTCTACCTCTTCCTGGCAGCAGCGCTCCTGCTTGGCATCCTCATCGTCATCCCGATCGGGGGCGCGGACATGCCGGTGGTGATCTCGCTCTTGAACTCCTACTCCGGACTCGCCGCGAGCGCGGCGGGGTTCGTCATCGGCAACATGGTGCTGATCATCTCGGGCGCCTTGGTCGGCGCGTCTGGGCTCATCCTCACACAACTCATGTGCAAGGGAATGAACCGCTCGCTCACCAACGTGGTGTTCGGCGGTTTCGGGGGCACAGCCGGAGTGGACCGGGCCCTGATCGGCCAGCGCCCCGTAAAGCGGGCTGACGCGGAAGCGGTCGCGGCGGAGCTCGGCTATGTGAACTCTGTGGTCGTGGTACCTGGATACGGACTCGCCGTCGCCCAGGCCCAGCACGAGCTTCGCAAGGTCGGAGACCTCCTGGAAGCGAGGGGTGTTGACGTGAAGTACGCCATCCATCCCGTGGCGGGTCGAATGCCAGGCCACATGAACGTTCTGCTCGCCGAGGCCGACGTCAGCTACGACAAGCTCTACGATCTCGAGGAAATCAACGCCGACTTCGCGAACACCGACGCCGTCCTCATCGTCGGGGCCAACGACGTCGTGAACCCGTCGGCGCGCGATCCCGACTCGGTCATCGCCGGAATGCCAATCCTGGACGTGGACAAGGCTCGGAGGGTCATCGTCATGAAGCGGAGTCTCTCGCCGGGCTTCGCGGGAATCGACAACGAACTCTT
>JADFLD010000029.1 GCA_022564535.1 Gemmatimonadota bacterium | reverse complement strand
GCCCTATGTGGTTCGGCACTTCAAGGTCCGTTCTTTACGGCCAGGCCCGAAGTTTCGTCCTAGTTGCGATCTGCTATGTAGAAACCCAGGAAACACTCAAGGGTTCCCCCGGGGTCGAAGAGCACCGTAGGCAAGACGCGGGTCGGAGTGGTTGCTATTGCTTGTTCACGGTCAGCGTTCCGACCGCGACGCCGTCGGGAAGCACTGTAAGCGTCGATGTGCCGCTGCTCCCGAGTCGGCCTCGAAGCTCCCGGAACGTGGCCTCCCGTTGGCCCTCAGGCGTGACTCCTCTCGGCCAGTTGCTCGCGGTGGTCCGGGTCCCCATGGTACGGCTTCTGACCCCACAGGAGAGAATCGATGGAGCTGCTCACCGCCACAGGTCCCTGGATGTACCCCTTGCTGGCCGTCGGCGTCTGCCTCCTGGGCACCATCGTGCGCGCCGCCATCGTAATCGGCGTATCCGCGGGGGTGGTGCCCCCCTCGGGGCCTCCCCATCACTCCGTCATCGTATGTGGCGTGTTGGGTGGTGTGGTCGGGCTACTCGGAACGGTGGTCGGATTCGGCAAGGTCGCGATCGGCGCGCGTGCCGCGACTGGGGCTGAGCTCGCCCAGCTCGAAGTGATGTTGGGGGTGATGTGGGATGGCGTGATGATCATCGTGACGCCCATCACACTGGGCCTCTGGATCTTTACGGCGTCGCTCGTGGCTTGGTTGGTCCTTCAGTTCATGCTCGACCGGGGAGCGCCGTAGCTTCCGCCGTCCCATCGCGACATGTAGGAGTCGCCACTCCTGTTGCATCCTTGTTCGTCTCGAGTTCCGAACGAGGAGCATCTTTGGCGTCACCGACGAAGTCGATCGTTGCCGGGCGGGTCCTGGCCCTCAGTCTGGCCATGGTCCTCGCGTGTGCGCCCGACGTTCCTGCACGTTCGACCCGGCTCGTCCGCAGTGCCGGAGCGGTGGGTGCGAACGGGCCCACTTGCACGTTCGACGAGGTCTCGCGCCATCCGTTGATCCTTCCCGGGGGCACGGAGATCTATGTCGAGCCTCAGGTGATTCGGGCTCGACGTGGGGGATACCTGATCGCGGGGTCGCCGACCTACGAGTGGCTGATTCCCTCGAGCGGCGTGGTTTCCAAGGTGAACGCGCAGCACTTCGTCGGGGCCTTCGTCACGGACGGCGTGGTCGAAATCGTCGCGCCTCCTCCCGGCGTCGGTGCGGTCGGATGGGTTCGCGTCGCGCCCCTCGGAGGAGATCTGTGGGGCTGGCTATTCCAAGAATTATCCTCGCCGCCGCCCTCGAAGGGTGAGCCGACCCGGATCGTCTACGCGGAATCCAGAGGGGCGGAGTGGATGCTGATCGAGGATCTGCCTGAACCGCCGGGTGGAGAACTCAGCTTCCCGACGTCTTCTCCGCTACTCGCGACGCCCGAAGGGCTCGCTTGGGTCGTTCCGATCCACACCGCGGGTAGGGGCGTCGGAGCCGTGCTCTTCCAGCGCACCTCGAACGGGTGGACGCCTCGGCGCCTCGTCACCGATTGGGTCGACGAGGTTGGAATTTTCTACTCCGCGCGTGGACTTCGCGTGGCGGTCGGCGGCTTGGATGAGGACTTCGCGACTCGGCAGCCCTCGTTGCGGATCCACTCGACGGATTCGAGCCCCGGATTGCCTAGGCGCATCTTCTTGGGGCAACCCGGAGAGCGGGTCCGCAGTCTGCGGTTCGTGGAGTCCCCAGGAGGCCCGGTAGCGTCTTGGGTGGTGGTTGGCCCTCACAGCACGACCGCCTGGACCGCGAAGGACATCGAGGCGGAGGAGGTCGTGCCCGAGTGGGTGGATCCCGGAGTGATTACGGCGCTCCCCGTTCGCCTGAGTGCCGAGGTGATGCTGTCGGTGGTCCACCACCACGACGGCGTCACAGGCACGCATCAACTGCGGGTCTACCGAATCGGCTCCGGAGCGCCCGAGTTGGTGGGAGCGCTCCCCTATCCGTATCTCGGATATTTCGCCGTCGTCTCGCTTGGAGAGCATGAGCCCGAGAACGGTCAGATGATTCCGATCGTGGGGTTCGTGCTTACGTCGCCCCTGTCGGAGGCCTATCGAGCCCGCCTCGTCGCGATGCTGGCTCGCCTGGAGCGCCGTCCCGCGTCGACTCTGGGGAATCTCGGGCGGGGTAGGTGGGTGAGGTACAGAAGCAACTGACCTCGGTTACCGGGAACTCGGGGGTGGGGTGGGGCGTCCGACGCCTCACCCCCGGGAAGGCTCGTCCTCAGTCCTCCTGCTTGGCCGTTTCCTGCACCCACCCTGGGTAGCCGGTGGGAGCGCGCACGTACAGGTAGCCCTCGAAGCGTCCGAAGACCGGCACCTCGGTGCCGACCGCGAGTGTCGCGATGATCGGGGCTCCAGCGGAGGGGCGCGTGCGGACCACCTCAGCGCTCACAACGACCTGAGATCCGACCGGCTGATCGGCGGGCTCAGTGAGGCGCGCCGCGACGTATCCGTTGCCTCCGTCAGGCAGTTGGACGCGGAAGTATTCGCCCGATGCTCCGAGTACGCGGAGCGGGGTGTATTGGCTGAGCTCGCGGACCACCGGGGCCCGCACTCCCGGCGCGGCTCTGAGGCGAATGCCGTCCCCGCTGAGACGGACCCAAGTGCCCAGTTGGCTGAGGTCCGCGGTCATCTCGGTCATCGATCCCGACGGAGGGCGCACGAAAGGAGACGGGTCGATCGGGCCTTGTCCACGCCGATAGATCCCGAAGTGCAGATGGGGCGGTGTGGTCCGGGCGTTTCCGGTATTGCCCACGAAGCCTAGGGTGTCCCCGATCTGGACGCGGTCGCCACTGGCGACGAGCTGGCTGTCGAGGTGGGCGTAGTAGATGTTGGCGTTCCGAACCGGATCGCGGAGCCAAACCACCTTGCCGCCCAGATTAGTGACGCTGACACGATTGATGACACCGGCCGAGACCGCGAGTACCGGCGTACCGCGTCGAGCAAAGATGTCGAGGCCGTCATGCGTCCGCCGCCCGGCTTCGCGGTCGTCGCCGAACACGCTCTGGACGGACCCCATGCCATGGCCCGCGACCGGGAACGCCAGCTGGGCCTCGAGCTTGAGCGTCACTCGATACTGGCCTCCGCGCAGGAGCTCGGGCTGCAGGCGCAGGATGAAGTCTCCTCCGCGCCACGGTTCGTGCACGAATTCCTCCGGCACGGAGTCGGAGGAATGGATCGGGCGCGGGGGGTCGCCGTCTGACGCGGGCACGCGAAAGAGATCCACGAAGACGCGGGTGCGTTCCTCACTAGGGAGCTCGACCCGCACGGTGAGCCTCTGGCCGCGACGGATCGAGATCCGGTACGCCATCGCTCCAGGCTCTTCGACCGCGATGAAGCCCTCTTCCTGAAAAGGCAGCGAGATCGGGGCGGCACCGTCGACCGCGTTCCGTCCAGCCGTCAGCCAGTCGCGACCGAGCGCGGTCTCGGCCAGCCCGGCCTCGGCCAGGGATTCCTGGTACGCCTCGTACGGAGTCAGGTCTCGGAATCGATCCCGGACCTGTTCGACTTCCTCGCAGCCCGCCAGCGCGAGCACCACGAGGGACGCGAGAACGTGTGTGTGCCGTAGTCCCCTCATCATCCTCCCAACGAGTTTCAGCCTTCGAAGCTGGGTACTACGAGTCACCCAGGTCAAGGCGGAAAATTGTAGACAGGACAGGCCTCGGTTAGTTTTTCCAGCCCTGATGGGCTCCCTGGCAACGCCCGTAGAGGTGTCATGTGGTACGCATCGCCAAAATCGAAACAGAAAACATCGCCGAGGAGTCGAGTCTCCAGGTCGGCGGGGCGGGCATAGTCTTGCCGGCCGAAGCTCTCATCTCAGACGAGGTTGTCGTCGATGACGTGCCGCTCACAGAGTTGGCCTACGGGCTCGGGCTGGCCGATCTTGCCTTCGGGTACGAGATCGCCGAATCGGTGAGGGCTTCATGAGCGCACCTCTTCCCATCATCGCCGTTGTCGGGCGACCGAATGTCGGCAAGTCGACCTTCTTCAACCGCGTGATCGGAAGGCGCGTGGCGATCGTCGACGACCGCCCGGGGGTGACACGCGATCGCAACTTCGCGCAGACCGACTGGGCAGGGCGCGACTTCTTCATCGTCGATACGGGGGGCGTGATCGAGGGCAGCGAAGACGCGCTGGACATCGCGATCCGCGATCAGGCGATGGCGGCGGTCGAGGAGGCGGACGTCATACTCTTCCTGGTCGACGGCAAGGAGGGTGTGCACGTCCTCGACGAGCGCCTCGCGGTGGTCTTGCGTAAGACCAGCAAGCCCGTTGTACTCGTCGCCAATAAGATGGACAATCTCCCCAACGACCATGGGCACCTGGACTTCTGGTCGCTGGGCATGGGCGAGCCGATCGCGGTCAGCGCGCTCTCCGGCAAGGGCTCCGGAGATCTTCTCGACCGTGTCCTGGAGGTTCTTCCCGACGATAAGGGAGTCGAGGACGACGAGGACGTCATCCGCGTCGCGGTCGTCGGCAAGCCCAATGTGGGCAAGTCCAGTTTCGTGAACCGGCTGATTGGCGAGGACCGTGTGGTCGTGTCCGAGATCCCCGGCACAACCCGGGATCCGATCGATACGACGTTCCGTTATCACGGAAAGAAGCTCATCTTCGTCGATACGGCGGGTCTGCGACGCCAGGCCAAGGTCAAGGACAGTCTGGAGTACTACAGCGCCCTGAGGACCGACCGCGTAGTCCACACCGCCGACGTCTGTATCGTGCTCGTCGACGCGAGTGAGGATGAGCTGCACGCCCAGGACATCCGCATCGCGCAAACCGCCTGGGAGGCGGGCAAGGCGATGATCCTGCTCTGCAACAAGTGGGATCTGGTCGAGAAGGACACGATGACCTCGTCCGAATGGGAGAAGAAGGTCCGGGTGCGGATTCCGTTCCTTCAGTGGGTGCCGATCGTCTTCACGTCTGCGCTGACCGGACAGCGGGTTCGCAAATGCCTGGACCTCATCGTCGAGGTAAGTGAGGAGCGTGCGCGCAGGATCGAAACGCATGAGGTCAACGAGGTGCTGGAGAAGTTGCTGCGCCGCCTGCCGCCGCCCCATCACCGGGGTCGGCGCATCAAAGTGAAGTACGCAACCCAGGTTTCCGTGCAACCTCCGACGTTCGCGCTCTTCGTCAACTTTCCGAAGGCGCTTCCTGCACACTACATTCGGTTTCTCCACAACGGGTTTCGCGACGCGTGGACCTTCATGGGGACGCCGATTCGCCTGCGCTTTCGCAGTGGCAAGGACGACGATTAGACGCCGCACTCCTTCAGGACGACAATGTGACCTACGCCTTTCTCGGGCTCTCGTATCTCCTCGGTGCGACGCCGACCAGTTACTGGGTCGGGCGCGCGTTTCATGGGTTGGATCTACGTGAGCACGGATCAGGTAACTTGGGTGCCACCAACGCGTTCCGCGTTCTCGGGTGGAGGTGGGCCCTCCCTGTAGTCATCGTCGATGTCGGAAAGGGCTTCGTGCCTGCCTGGTTCTTCGCCGACCTCGCCGGTGTCGCGTTTCCGTGGACGCTCGCTTACGGAACCGCGGCGATCTTCGGGCACATGTTCAGCCTTTGGGTCGGCTTCAGGGGAGGCAAGGGCATGGCGACCAGCGCGGGGGCCTTCCTGGCGCTGGCTCCGTGGGCGGTCCTCGGCGGCTTCGTGGTGTGGCTCTGTCTCACGCTTCCCACGGGCTATGTCTCACTCGGCTCGATCGCCGCTGCGTTCGCTTTGCCCTTCCTCATCGCCTTCACGCCCCACCAGGGCGGGGCCGCGCTCGTCTGGGTGGCCGCGGCGTTGGCGCTGTTCGTGATCTGGAAGCACCGGGTCAACGTGGGTCGCCTGCTCAGGGGTGAGGAGAACCGATTTCGGTGGACGAAGACGCCGGACGGTGAAGGGTGAGCGGGACGAAGGCCACGGTGGTCGGCGCGGGCTCCTGGGGGACCGCGCTCGCCGTTTTACTGGCCGAGACGGGGCACGACGTAACGCTCTGGTCGTACGAGAAGGACGTCGCGTCGAGCATCAACGAGCGATCCGAAAACCCTTATCTGCAGGGAGTTAGGCTACCTCCCAGCATCCGGGCTGAGACCGATCTGGTGGCCGCCGTGCGCGGAGCGAAGTTGGTCGTATCGGTCAGCCCGTCCCAGGTCGTGCGTTCGGTGATGAAGGTCGCGGGTCCGCACATCGAAGAGAGCGCGCTCCTCGTCAGCGCCTCCAAGGGCATCGAGTTGGGCTCCCTACTACGAATGGACGAAGTGATCGGAGAATTCGTGCCTCCGAGCGTGACGGACCGCCTCTGCGTGCTTTCTGGACCCAGCTTTGCCGAGGAGGTGGCGGACCGGGCTCCGACGGCTGTGGTCGTCGCGAGTCGGCATGTGGATGCGGCTACATGCGTCCAGGAGGCGTTTCAGACACCGTGGTTTCGCGTCTACACCAACTCCGACGTCATCGGCGTCGAGCTCGGAGGCGCGTTGAAGAACGTCATTGCGGTCGCCGCGGGAGTCACCGCTGGCCTCGGGCACGGCCACAACACGACCGCGGCGCTCATCACGCGTGGATTGGCGGAGATTACGCGGCTCGGTGTCGCGATGGGTGCCCGGCAGGCTACGTTTTATGGGCTTGCAGGAATGGGGGACCTCGTGCTCACGTGCATGGGCTCGCTCAGCCGGAACCGCACGGTCGGCTATCGGTTGGGGCAGGGGGAGTCGCTCGAGAATATTCTCTCGGACATGACCGCGGTCGCGGAGGGTGTGAAGACCGCGAGCGCCGTGCACGAGTTGGCGTGTCGGCACACGGTAGAGATGCCGATCGCTGAGCAGGTCTATGCCATCGTCGAGGAAGGTCGAAGCGCCGCGGAGGCCATGCGGATGTTGATGCTCCGGGATCCCCGACCTGAAGAATGGTCATGAGTGAGAGGGCGCAATGAACGAGTTGGTCGCAAAGAAGGTCTATTACTCCATTGGCGAGGTGTGTGACCTGACCGGGCTCAAGCCGCACGTGCTCCGGTATTGGGAGACGCAATTTGTGGTCCTTAATCCGACGAAGAATCGGGCTGGCAACAGGGTTTATCGGTCCCGGGACGTCGAGGTCGTCCTCCTCGTGAAGCATCTGCTCTACCTCGAGAAATACACGATCGAGGGCGCCAACCAGAAGCTCGTCGAGATGCGCCGCGACGGAGAAATTCAGGGGCAGAGCCACGGCGTGGTGGCGCCGGATTTCCTCACCGGCATCAAGGCGGAGCTCGAGGAGCTACGGACTCTACTCACCGCGCCGATGCCGGGAGCCGAGCGCTGACGCGATCTGCCGAGAGGCTTGGCACCGGAGGGACCGTGGGAGGGACAGGGTGAAGATTCTCTGCACCAACGACGACGGCTATCTCTCCACCGGCATCGAGGTCCTCGCCTCGGCCGCGCGCGAGTTGGGCACCGTCACGATCGTCGCGCCCGACAGGGAGCAGAGCGCATCGAGCAGCTCGCTCACGCTCCATAATCCGCTTCGCGTTCGGCGTACCCGTGAAGGCTCATGGATCGTGGACGGCACCCCGACCGACTGCGTGATGCTGGCCGTGAAGGAGTTGCTGCCCGAGCGGCCCGACGTCTGCGTCTCGGGTGTCAATCACGGCTCCAACATGGGGGAGGACGTGCTCTATTCGGGCACCGTCGCTGCTGCGATGGAGGCGACGATCATGGGTATTCCCGCGGTCGCGTTCTCCTACTGCGGACGGCTCCCGGAGGATATCGAGGGTTGTGAGGATCTCGTCCGCTCGGTTCTTCGAGCGATTCTCGAGCGAGACAGCTTCCCCGAGGACACGCTTTTCAACGTGAATCTTCCCGCGATTCCGGCTTCGGAAGTGAATGGGATCAAGGTGACATCACTGGGGCGCCGTCGGTATGCGGACTCCATCACACGTGCGAACGACCCATCCGGTAGGGAGTACTTCTGGATCGGGGGCGGTGTCGCGCACTGGCGGGGCTCCGCAGAGTCAGACTTCCAAGCCATAGAGGACGGGTTCGTGTCGGTTACGCCGCTCCATCTCGATCTCACCAACTACAACCTGCTCGAGGAAATTCGCGCGTGGGATCTGACGCTCTAGACGACCTCCGCTTCGTCGGATATAGGCGCAAGCTCATCGAGGACATCCGCGCGCGTGGCGTGACGGATCTCGTGACGCTCCAACTCTTCGATCGCGTGCCGCGCCATATCTTCCTGCCCGAAGGCGTGCGACCCCGTGCTTACGAGGACGGGCCCGTCCCCATCGGCTTCGGCCAAACCGCGTCCCAGCCTTCGCTTCAGGCGCACTACCTCACGATTCTGGAGCCGACCTCCGACGAAAAGGTCTTGGAGATCGGTACCGGGTGCGGCTATCTGACGGCTCTGCTGTGCCTGATGGCCGATCGCGTCTATTCGGTCGAGCGGGTCCGGGAGCTGTCATTGCGTGCCCGGCGGGCGCTCGACGCCTTCGGCGTCAAGAATGCCGCGCTGCTCGTGGGCGATGGGACCATCGGCTGGCGAAAATACGCCCCCTTCGACGTCATCGTGGTGTCCGCGGCGTCGCCGTCGGTTCCTCAGGCGCTCGTCGATCAGCTGGCCGACGGCGGTCGCATGCTGGTACCGGTCGGCGCCCGCGACACTCAGGAGTTGATTCTGGTGAAGAAGACGGGCTCGGAGGTCACGGAGGAAGTCGTAGGCGGGGTGGTGAAGTTCGTTCCTCTCCTAGGTCGGTTCGCGTGGAACGACGAGGCGGGGGCTTGAGCGCCGAGTCGACGGCGGACACGCCCGAGGGGTCAGGGCCGGTCCGCCGGCCGAACCCCATTCGGAGACTGTACGACTGGGTGCTGCACTGGGCCGAGACCCCATACGGTGTGCCGGCGCTCTTCCTCATCGCCTTGGCAGAGTCGTCGTTCTTTCCCCTTCCGCCCGATCCGCTTCTCCTGGCGCTGTGCCTGGGGGCCACCAAGCGCTCGTTTCGCTTTGCCGCGACCGCCACCGCGGCGTCTGTGATCGGCGGGATGCTCGGCTACGCGATCGGGGCAGGAGCGTGGCACGTAGCGCAGGATTGGTTCTTCATGTACGTACCGGGCGTATCCCCCGAGGCGTTCGAGGGCGTGCGCGGCCTCTATGACAAATACGGCTTCGCGGCCGTGTTCGTGGCTGGGCTGACGCCGATCCCGTACAAGGTGTTCACGCTCGCGTCGGGCGTATTCTCGATCAACTTCGGGGTCTTCGTCCTCGCTTCGATTCTCAGTCGCGGACTCCGGTTCTTCTTGATTGCCGGACTCATCTATCGGTTCGGGACACCCGTCGGTCGCTTCATCGACGCCCATTTCGACAAGCTTGTGGTCGTCTTCGGCGCCCTGTTCGTCGGCGGATTCATCTTGCTGGAGTTTATTCTCTAGAGTCGAGCTTCGTTAAGGAAACCTTTGTTTCCAGCGGACGCTTCGCCGTATATTGGCGACGATGGCGGGCGGAAGGCCGTCCGCAGTCTTACGATGGAGTTGCCGCCGCATGAGCGAGAACACCAGCGAAAACCGGCTCCCCCCCCCAGCGTTTCCACCGGGCTCGCGTAAGCACGTGCGCCGATCTTCAGAATCGACGAATTCGGTGCCCCCGAAAACTGGGTCCGTCAGCGATGCGCTGATCTCTCCGGATGATCCGATGCCCGAGCGTCTCGACGCGGTAGAGCGGGCGTTCATCTCTCCCGATGAACCGATTCCGGAACGCAAGATCGAGTTGGCCGAGGCCTTCCAGGACGAGGAGCCGATCGACCCCGACGAGGAGGGTGAAGTCGTCGGGATGGGCCTCGACCCACACACCGATGCTGCGGAAGTCATCTTCGGTGCGGACCCCATTCTCGTGGAGCTCGTGGACGCGGTGGCTAAACTTGCCGAGTCGATCAAGAGAAAAGGGGAGGCCGGGCTACGGGCGGACGCAGACATGAGCCGGTTCGAGGTGACACTCCGCGCATATTGTGTGGGCTACTTGGCGGGGCGCAGGGTCGAGGAGCCGGCAGCGCCCGAGATCGAAGAGGCGTTGCCCACGGACTTCTGATGTCGTCGCGGGTGAGGAGCAGCGGCCCGCCGCCCTGGGCCGACGATTCGAGACCGTCGTGGGTCCGCTGACCGGCGGACGGAGGCCAGTTTGGGACGTTGTGCTGGCCGTCGCCCGGTGACACGCTCTATGTTTGAAACCCTATCCGCTGGGTGGCAGCCAGGGTAGTCGTGATGTGATACCGGCGGCACGAGGGAGGAATCCGCGTGGGCGAAGCAGTGAGACCCCAGTTTGCCGATATCGAGAAGTGGGGCCTCACGCACGTCGGCAAGGTTCGCACAACCAATCAGGATCACTACTTCGCGGGTGCGTTGTCCCGAGGTGTTACGGTAGACCGGACGAG
>JADFLD010000028.1 GCA_022564535.1 Gemmatimonadota bacterium | reverse complement strand
CGAGGCCGACTGAAACCAGAAGGAGAATCCAGGCGTCCAGGGGCATTCCGAGAATCGTCATGGCGCGGGCCTCATCCCACCCTATCGCAGGCTGCACCGAGCTTCTGCACGCCCTCGTCGATGTCCTCTTCGCTGATCAGCATCGACGGCCCGATTCGGATACAGTTCCCGTGCAGCCCGCCCTGCCCGATCAGGAGACCCTCGTCCCTTGTAGCTTCGATCAACCTCGACGTGCGTTCGACGTCGGGCTCCTTCGTGGTGGGGTCCTTCACGATCTCGATCGCCTGCATGAGGCCCATGCCCCGTATGTCGCCGATCCATGGGTGGCGGCTTTGGATCTGGTCGAGACCGACGCGGAGCTGAGCCCCGCGGGCCTCACAATTAGCGGGTGCGTTCTCCTCGCGTAGCACGTCCTGCGTAGCGCACAGCGCCGCCATCGAGACGGGTGTGCCACCGAATGTCGAGATTGTCTTGCCTTTCCATCCGTGCGCGATCTCGTCCGTCGTGATGGTGGCGCCAACGGGAGCACCATTGGCGATCCCCTTGGCCATGACCATGATGTCGGGCTCGACGCCCCAGTGGTCGATGCCGAACCAGTGCGTTCCACACCTTCCGAAACCGGTCTGCACTTCGTCGATGATGAGCAGGCCGCCGTAGCTCCGGATGACCTCGGCCGCCTTCTGGAAATATCCGTCAGGAGGCACGACATAGCCCGCCACACCCTGGATGGTCTCGGCGATGAAGGCGGCTGGGCGGCCGTTGGTCGTGGTGTAGATCACCTCTTCGAGATCGTCGATGAACTTGTCGACACAGGTGTCGTCGCACGGCTGCTTGAACGGGCACCGATAGGCGTTGGGAGATATCGCGTGCTTGATGCCTGCAACCGGTGTTGCCAGAGGCCGCCATCCGGAATGCGCCGTCACACTCGTCGCCATGAACGAGCGGCCATGATAGCCGACTCGGAGCGCCACGATCTCGCTGCGACCCGTGGCGAGGCAAGCCATCATGAGCGCAGTCTCGATCGCCTCCGTGCCCGAGTTGGTGAAGAACGTGCGCTTGAGCTCCCCGGGGGCGATATCCGCAATGCGCTTCGCCGCCTCCACCTGGGGCTCGTTTGCGTACAGTGTCGAAACATGCCCGAGCTTGCTCATCTGCGCCGTCATCGCATCGACCACACGCGGATGGCAGTGGCCCACGGAGGTGGTGAGGATGCCGGCGAACAGATCGAGGTATTCGCGTCCTTCAGCGTCCCGCACTCGGACTCCCTCGCCTTCCACGAGCGTTAGCGGCTCGGAGTACAGGTGCAACAACGAAGGCAGTAGATACTCCTTCTCCGCCCGTACGATCTCGGCGCCCGTAGCGCCCGCGCTCGCCGTCGAAACCGTCATTTTCTCGCGTGCCCTCGAATCGCTCACCAGCGGGACATGACCACCCGCTGATCGGTGTAGAAGGAAATGCCGTCGCGGCCCTGTGCTTTCAGGTCCCCGTAGAACGAGCCCTTGGAGCCGCCGAACGGGAAGAACGCCATGGGAGCAGCGACGCCGATGTTCACGCCGATCATGCTGATGCCGGCCCGATACCGGAAGTCGCGCGCGGCCTTGCCGCTGGTCGTGAAGATCGAGCACGCGTTGCCGTAGCGGCTCGCGTGCATCATCGCGATGGCTTCGTCGACGTCGTTCGCCCGGTTGATGCTCACGACCGGCCCGAAGACCTCCTCGGTGGCGATCGCGCTGTCGGCCGGAACGTCCTCGAAGACGGTGGGACCGACCCAGTAGCCACCCTCGAGTCCCTCGACGGTCGCGCCGCGACCGTCCAGACTGAGCGTCGCGCCCTCGGCCACGCCCTGATCGATGAACGACGACACCCGGTCGCGATGAGCCGCGGAAATGACCGGACCCATGTCGGTACCTTCGACGAGGCCGTCACCCAACCGAATCGAAGCCGCCGAGTCCAGCATGCGCTCACGAATCTGAGCGTGGGCATCCCCCACGCCGACGATCACGCTTCCCGCCAGGCAGCGCTGTCCCGACGAACCGAAGATCGACCCATGACACGCCTCGTGCGCCAGATCCATGTCGGCATCGGGAAGCACGATCATGTAGTTCTTCGCGCCGCCCAACGACTGCACCCGCTTGGCGGAGGCGGTCGCACGCCGGTACACGATCTCGGCGACCCGACTGGACCCGACGAAGGAGATCCCCACGATGTCTGGATGATCGCACATCGACTCCACGGTCTCCTGGCCGCCGTGGACGACGTTCAAGACACCCGGTGGCAGGCCGGCCTCCTCCGCGAGCTCGACGATTTTCTGGTGCGTGAGCGGATCCTGCTCGCTCGGCTTGAGCACCACGGTGTTCCCGGTGCCGACCGCATACGGCCAGAACCAGAGCGGAATCATGACCGGGAAGTTGTACGGCGCGATAATGCCGAAGACGCCGAGCGGCTGACGCCACGAAGCGCTGTCGATGCCGGGAGCGATCTCCTCTAACGTGTCGCCCATCATCAGCGTCGGAATGCCACACGCGTGCTCGACGTTCTCGATGCCACGCTGCACCTCGCCCCGCGTCTCGGCCACGACCTTGCCGTGCTCCGTCGTGAGCATGCGAGCGAGGTCCTCCTTGTTCTCCTCCAGCAGCGCCTTCAGCCGGAAGAGCACCTGTGCCCGCTGCGGGGCGGGTGTCGCCCGCCAGCTCGGGTACGCGGCTTTGGCCGCCTGCACGGCGGCGTCGACGTCGGCTCCGGTCGAGAGCGGCACGCGGCCGATCTCCGCGCCCGACGCGGGGTTGGTCAAGGAGAGCGTCTCAGTCGCAGACGACGCACGCCAACCACCGCCTACATAGTTCCGAACGACATCGCTCATCGAATCCACCTACATCCGTGGGCTGGCGCCCGAACTCCGAGTGGCCGGCTGGCACGTCGGCCACTCCGCTGGACCGCCGCCCCGACCCGTGATGATCGTGCGCCGCGTACGCGACACGAAATCCGGATCCTCCGACGCCAGATACACCAGGGACGCCGTGAGAACCGCGTTGTTCTTCAAGTCGTCGAAAATGAGTTTGTCGAACGTGTCGCGATGCGTGTGCCAGGTGTGCGAACCGTAGTCCCACGACAGCGAGCCGAGGCTGAATCCCGGAGCCCCGTAGCAGACGAACGACGCGTAGTCGGAGCCCCCGCCCCCCGGGTTCCCCGGGAGGTTGAGGTCCACGTACTGCGACACCTCCTGCGGCACTTGTGAGAGCCACTTCGCAAGCGACCCCCCGGCCTCGACGAGGCCCTGCGCCGAGAGGTTCACGATGCGACCGGTGCCGTTGTCCTGGTTCCACAGCGCCTGCAGGCCCTCGACCACCTCCGGGTGGTCCTCGGTGTACGCGCGGGAGCCGTTGAGTCCCTGCTCCTCCCCACTCCACAAGCCGATGAGGATCGTCCGCTTGGGGTTCGGATAGGCCTGCTTGATAATGCGCATCGTCTCGAGCATGAGCACGGAGCCGGAGCCATTGTCCGTCGCGCCCGATCCGCCCTCCCAGGAATCGAAATGCGCGGAGAGCATCACGTACTGATCCGGCCACACCGTCCCGGGGATCTCCCCGATGACGTTGAAGACAGGTACCTCGCCGCGGTTCTCGGCCTCGGCCGTCACGCGCAGAATCGGATTCTGACCGTTCGCCGCCAGACGGTACACGAGTCCGTAGTCCTCGCACCCGAGCTCGAACGTCGGCGACTCGCGGTTGTACGCGTTGAAAACTCGCGTCGTCCCGTACGAGCCGGGCCACTGTGACGTGACGATGCCGGCTGCACCCGCCTCCTCGAGCTGCGCGTGCAGATCGCGGCGTCGTCGGTCGGTCGACCCGGTGGCGGCCAGGCTCTCGTCCCAACGTCGTTGCGCGATCGTCCGCTCCTGGGCCATCCGCTGTGCCGAGCCTTCCATGGCGAACTCGGCCCACTGCTCGTTCGTACGGCACGTAGGCTGCGGGAAGGACAGCATCACCCACTTGCCACGCACGGTCCCGAGGAACGTCTCCCAGTCGGCGGGCGAGTCGATCTCGGGCAGATAGGAAACCTCACCCTCGACCGGACGGCCGTCCGTGCCGGGACTCCACGCCAGAATGCGCCCTTCGAGGGAACGAACGCGGGGCGAGATCAGGTCGATATGACTCACACCACGGTCCCATCCCTCCCACGTGCCGTACTGCTCCCGCTCGGCTTCGATGCCCCAGCCCTGAAGCGTCTTGATCGCCCAGTCCTGGGCCCGCTCGATACCGGGCGACGCCGTCAGCCTCGGACCGATCGAGTCGAGCAATGACTGCGACAGGGACTCGAAGTGGGAGTTGTTCATCCCCTCGTTCCAGATCTGTCTGAGTACCGCGTCGTCGTTGGCGAGGCGCTGGGCGGTCGCTCCGCTCGGTACGAAACCGAGACCGAGCACCACGAACGCCCCACCCATGATCGAACGGGAAATTCCGCGCATGTTATTCGCTCCCTGAGTTTTCATCGTGACCCTCGCAAGGCTCTGGCGGCCCGCACCATGATCTCCCGAAGGCGATCCTGTGGCAGCGCAGGCACAGTATATCCGTTGATGCCCGTGAGCGTCTCCGCCGCGAGCATGGCGTTCAAAATCGCCTCCTCGGTCGCGTGCACCGACGCCGAAATGAGCGGGTTGATTCTGTCGTTCGGGAGCATCTCGAGGTCGACCACGTCACTGCGCTCCGCCGCCGCTCGACGGTTGGCGGTGCTGAAGCCGATGAAGATGTCCCCGGACCCGTTGTATCCCATTCCACCGATGCGCGCGAGCCCCAACGACGTGCGCGTGACCAGACGCTTGATCTGCGTCGGAAGAAGCGGTGCGTCCGTAGCCAGCACGATGATGATCGAACCGGCGCTTTCGGGAATGGCCTCCTGCTCGCCGCCGGCGTCCTGGAGATCGTCGCACCACGGCACGCTGGCCCGAAGCGCCTCCGGCGGAAGCGACCGATCCGCGTAACACGCGACGGGCTCCGGCATCATCGCTCCGACCGGCACCCCGGCGACTCGGAGATCCCGCCGCGCGCCCTGATTGCACTGAACGAGGACGCCCACCGTGTATGCCCCGACCCTGCGTGACGAGGAGCCGATTCCGCCCTTGAACCCGTGGCACCTCATGCCGGTGCCACCGCCGACGGCACCCTGTAGGACAGGACCGCCGTGGGCGTCGGCAAGTGCGGCGAACGTGTGCTCCGCCGTGACGTGGAATCCGTTGATGTCGTTCAGGCTACCGTCGTACGTCTCGGCGACGACCGGCAGGGCCCACAGGAAGTCCGGATCCCGCTCCTTCATCCAAGCGATCACGGCGTCACGGACGATGCCGACGCTGTGCGTGTTGGTGATGAGGATGGGGCTCTCAAGAATGCCCGAGTGCTCGATCCACGTCGTCCCCGTCATCTCTCCGTTGCCGTTCAGGCTGAACCAGGCCGCGAACGTCGAGTCCCCGGCGTTTCGCCCCCGCGGCAGGATCGCCGTGACTCCGGTGCGGATCGGCCCCTCACCGACGATCAATCGACCGTCTCCCTCGATGATCGTCACGTGACCGACCTCTACACCGGGAACATCGGTGATCGCGTTATTCGGCCCGGGCTCGCCTTCGAGCCGCACGCCCAGGGCGCGCGCATCGGGCACGTTCTGGGCGGCCAACGCCACCGGCGCCGAGAAGAACACAGCGACCGCGATCACGGCGCACGCCCTGCTCACTTCGGACCTGCCAGCTTCTTGACGTACCGGAACTCTTCGGGCTTCACCGACTGCACGGAGAGTCGCCCGTAGCGAACGAGCTCCATGTCGGCGAGCTCGGGATCGGCCTTGATCTCGGGTAGTCCGAGGGGCTCGTCGACCTTGGAAACGAACTCGAGGTCCACCATGAACCACCGTGGATTCTCCGGATCTGACTTGGCGTCGAAGTACTTGCTCTTCTTGTCGAACGCGAAGTGGTCGGGGTACGCCTCCTTGCACACCCTCGCGATACCGACCACGCCCGGCGGCTTGGCGTTCGAGTGATAGTACAGGACCCCATCGCCGACTTTCATGGCGCGCATGTTGTTGCGGGCCCGGTAGTTTCGGACTCCCTCCCAACACGTGGAACCGTCACGCTCGAGGTCTTCGATGGAGTAGACGTCGGGCTCCGACTTCATCAGCCAGTACTGCTTCGCCATGTGTTCTCGTCCCCGTCCTGGGTACCTGATTTTCGGGCCCTCATTATGGGGCGGCGGGCGCGGCGGCGCGACCGATGTCGACTTCGATGTCTCGCCACTTCCCACGCCGGAAGACGATGATACTGAGCGTCGCGCGGGTGAAGTGCCCGAGTACGATCGCCATCCATATGTCGGCGGGGTCGAGCGTCGAAAACGTCCGGATCCCGAAGCAGATCCCCAGTGGAATCACGATCTGGGAGACGATCGAGATGTACATGGGGCTCTTCGTGTCTCCGGTGCCTTGAAGGCCACCGGTGTAGGCAAGTGCGACGGTGACGAAGAGGCCGGACACCGCGAGGTAGCGCAGGAGCTCGACGCTCAGCGCGAGCACGGTCGGATCGTCCATCCCGAAGATGCCGAGCAGGGCCCTGGGAATCAGGAGGAACAACGTGCCGATGCCCGCGGCGACCAACAAGCCGAATCCGGCCGCCACATTGACCGCCTTCGCCGTACGGTCGGGGTGGCCCGCGCCGAGGTTCTGGCCCGCGACCGAGGCGGTGGCGCCCATGATGCCGACGGACGTCCACGTGACGAACGAGAAGAGTTGCGTGTAGCTCACTACGTACGCGGCTTGCGCCTGGGCGCTCGCGGCGAGCGAGCCGACGAAGGCCAGCAGGAAGACGCCCCCGATGTTCATGGCGACGCCCTGGATGCCGGTTGGCAACCCGAACTTGAAGAGTTGCCTAATGATGTCCCAGTCCGGCCTCCAGTCCATGCCGCGGTGGAAGACCACGACCCACTTCCCTCCGAACAGCCGGATCAGCGCGTAGACGCTGATGACACCGCCCGCGATCACCGTGCCCATCGCGGCCCCTGTCGTCCCGAACGCGGGGATCGGGCCGAGGCCCCGAATGAAGATCACGTTGAGCGTGATGTTCAGCATCGTGAGCGCGATGCCGAGGCGCATGGGCGTCTTGGCGTCTCCCGCCGAGCGCAACGCGCCACCGAGCATGAAGAACATCAACATGCCGAACGAGAACACGAACATGATGCGCAGGTACGGGAGCGCCTCCGCCTGCACCTCGGCGGTCGCGTTCACCATGTCGAGCAGAATCGGCGCCAATACGTACCCGATCGGCGCCAGAATGAAGACGACCATCATGACCGCCGTCAGGAACGCCTGATAGACGGTCCGGTTCACCTTCTCCGGCTCGTTGGCGCCGGTGAAGCGCGCGACCAGCACACCCATCCCGGTGAAGAGCGAGCTGATGAAGACGATAACAACGAGGAAGATTTGCCAGGAGACGCCGATCGCGGCATTCCCCGTATAGCCGACGTAGTGGCCCACCATGGCGTGATCGACGAGCCCCTGGAGTCCGCCGATGATGTTCTGAAGCATGGCCGGCCAAGCGAGCGTCCAGACCGCGCCACGAATCGGTCCCTCGACGATCGAACGGTCGAAGGCCTTGCCCTTCTTCGGACCGCTCACGCCTTCAGCCTTAGCGCAACTACCAAACCAGGTGGAATCTGCTCTGGCGCCGGTAGACCCAGTGCCGCGCGCCACTTTCGTCCAGGTACGCTTCCTCCTCCTGGCGACACGAGGCTCGCTTGCCGCCCCACTCCGGAATCGCCGTCGTCGCCTGAAGCTCGATGGAGTGCCAGACGTTGGGGAGCATCAGCGCCTCTCCGCGCACGGGAACGCCTTCCTGAGCGTCCCAGCGGCCGATGAGCGGACCGGCACCGTGCCCGTTGTCCCCGATCGGATGCGTGTACACCGTGCCGTCGATGCCTTCGGAGCGCATCTGGGCGAGCGTGTTCGCGAGCACCTCGTCACCGCTCAGGCCAGGCTCCATGTGCGACAGCAGGATGTCCTGCAACCGGTTCGAGTTCGCGAGGCACTGCTGGAGGCCGGCCGGAGCTTCCGTCTCGCCCTCGCGCAGGACGTAGCCGAGGTGCTGGGTATCGGTATGGAGGTTGAGCGCGATCACACCGAAGTCGGTCCACAGGAGGTCGCCGCGTTCGATGACCGTCGCACCCTCGCCGCGGTGGAACGGCTTCTGATGGCCTCCCCGACCGCACCGATCGAGAGCAGGTCACGAGGCGTCCTTCTCGCGCGACTGGGCCGCCACAAAGAAGCCGCGCTTCAGCTCGAAGCCTACCTCAGGGTCTCACCGAGCGCGGACGACAAGCTGCACGTTCTGGAGATGTTGAAGGAGCTTCGGGCCGGCCGACGCGTAGAGGAAGACGGGGGGGTCGAGTGAGCGGCGAAGAGACCCCGGGCGGCCCGCTGCTCGAGATGCTCGAGGCGGCTGGGGGCGTTTTGCACGAGTACCACGGGAGTCGCCTCGTTCGGCACTTCGGCGACCCGGAGGCCGAGTATCGAGCGGCGACGGAGGACGTTGCCGTCTTCGACCGGAGCCACCGCACGCGTCTCACGGTTTCCGGGCGCGCGCCCGGTCAGATGCTGAACGGCATATTGACCGGTACGCTGCCGGTGCCGCCTTCGGCGGTCGAGCCGGACGTCTTCGGTGGAACCGCGACGTATCACGCCGTGCTCACCCCCAAGGGCCGGATGGTCAGCGATCTCTGGTTGATGATGCTCGGAGAGGAAGATTCGTCGGGGTTCCTCCTCGACGTGCCCGTGGCGGGTCGAGACGGGCTCTTGGATCACTTCAGAACCTTCCTTCCACCGCGCTTTGCCGCTGTGGAAGACGTGTCTGCGTCGTGGGCGTCGATCTCGGTCGTGGGTTCGGAGGCGCAGTCTGTGTTGGCGCGCCTCGCGCTCGGCCTACGAGTGGACGAAGCGTGGTTCCGCGACGACGCGGAGGGCGCCTGGAGGCGCGTAGGCTCGCTCAGCGAAGGACTGACGGTCATGCGCACGTACGAGGTCTGGCCCCCCGCGTGGACGGTATACGGCCGGACGGAGGCTGTGGCGGCGCTGTGGCGGGCTCTCGTGGACGGCGGGGCGTGCCCGGCGGGTCTGGGCGTGTGGTCGACTCTTCGCGTGGAGGCGGGCAGGCCGGCGTTCGGCACCGACATGGACGATCGAACGATTCCGCCGGAAGCGGGGATCCTCGAACGCGCGATCGACCAGACGAAGGGGTGCTATACGGGTCAGGAGATCATCGTCCGCATCCGCGATCGCGGCCACGTCAACAGGTATCTGCGTCGTCTCGAGTTGGGTGACGTCCCCGCGCCGGCGAAGGGGACCGAGCTGCTCGCCGTCGATGGATCGGGTAAGGTGGTCGGCACGATCACCTCGGTGGCTCAGTCGCCGAAGTTCGGGGGTGTTCTCGCGTTGGCCTACGTCCGTCGGGGCGTTGATCGCGTACTGCACGACGGTCGTGAGGTCGAGGTGCCCGACGCGTTTCCCGACGCCTAGGCGTGGCGTCGGGACGCGGTGCACCCTATTTGTTCAGAGGTTCCCTAGCTGCCGATCTCCTCGAGCGCCGCTAGAATGTCGACGTTCTCCGGGCGGACTCTGTAGTTCACCTCGGTCATCTTCCAGCGTACGATCCCTTCCATGTCGATCACGTACGTCGTCGGATGCGGAATGGCGCGGCCGCGCATGTCGTCCTGGTTGAAGAGGCCGTACCGGTTGATGACCGCTGCGTCGGGATCGGACAGCAGCGTGTAATGGAGCGCCATCCCTTCGTTCTCCTCGGCAACCCGATCGACCATTTTCTGGAGGTCGGAGGTGTCGTCGGACGAGAGCGCGATCAACTCCGTGGTCGCCTTCTGGTCTTCCGTCAACAACGCTTGCAGCTCCCCGAGCTGCTTGGCGCAGTAGGGTCACCAGTGGCCTCGGTAGAATACGAGGATGACGTTCTTTGCGCCGCGAAAGCTCGACAGCGTGACGGGTGGCCCCGCCAGCGACACGAGCGAGAAGTCGGGGGCCGTGTCACCGACCTGTACGCGGTCGAGGTCGGCCCCGGGTAGGTCGTGGCCGTCGGCCGCGCCGAGCGCGATCGGGTCCGGTTCCTCTCTCATCTCGTCTTCCTGGGCAGCACACCCGGCCAACCCCACGACGCCCACCAGGAGCGCGACTGCGAATCGGTGCATGCGGAGTCCTCCTTCAGATTTGTCCGCGACCAGCTAACGGAACCTTATCGACGACACTACGCCCTCGCCAGCCTGTCGGCGACGATCAGCCCACCGTGCGCGCGACCGTTCTCGATGAAGATCTTGTTGGCATTGTGGCCGGCCGCGATGACGCCCGCGATGTAGAGACCCCGCACGTTGGTCTCCATGCTCTCGGTGTCGTGACGCGGGATGCCGGTCTCGTTGTCGATGTCGACGCCGAGGCCGATGAGCTGTTCGTGGTCGGATCTCCAACCGGTCATGGCGACGACGAAGTCGTTCGCGATCTCGGTCCCGGCTCCGTCCTCCGATTCGAGGACGACCGCCCCCTTTCGAATCTCCGTCACGCGGTGATTCCAGAAGACCT
>JADFLD010000321.1 GCA_022564535.1 Gemmatimonadota bacterium | reverse complement strand
GCAGTGGGCGACGGACGAGCGCATCGTCTATGCCCGGCCCGCGGCGCCAGAACCCGAGCCCGAACAGCCGCGAGTTCGGGTTCTCGGGATCTCTGATCCGCTGCCGGGAGACGCATATTTTCGGAGGGATCCTCGCGCTGGACTCACGGTCGTCGACCTCGGGGCCGGCAATGAACGACCGCTGATCGAGGACGGGAGCCGGCTCCGACGGTTCGACGTCTCCCCGGACGGACGCCATGTGATCGCGAGCGTAACGGGCGGGAGGGGTACCTTGGTTTGGGCACTCGGAACCGCGGACGCACCCGCCGTGATGGGTCGGGCGGACGACCGTCCCGTCTGGATGGCGGACGGTCGGCTGCTCCTGCGGCGGGGGCGCGCATTGCTCGTACTGGCGCCGGACCGCCCCGGAGAAGTTCCCGCGCCGCTCATTCGTCGGGTGGACGTCGCCACCGCCGGGCTCGTCGAGTCGCCCGACGGCGCCCATTTCGCGACCCTGGTCACGGACCCGTCGATCGCCGACCCGGAGATCGAAGCGCCACAACCGAACATGTACACGATCGCACGGCCGTTCACCGACCTCTACGTCGTGTCCGCCTCCAACGGGGCCGCGACCAACCTCACCGCAGACATCGACGATCGGATCCGGATGCCGGTCTGGGCCCAGGATGGGCAGTCACTCTTCTTCGTCGCCACCGACAACCAGACGTACGACGAAACGCTCTACCGGTACGACGTGCGCACCGAGCGCCTCTCGATCCTCGGACAGGGACGCATGTCGTTCGCGGGTCTGATCTCGACGCCCAACGGGGTGCTCGTATCGATTCAGTCCGCGACCACCCCCTCGGACTTGTGGCGTTTCGATACGGACTCCGGTGCTCGGACCCAGGTAACCGAACTCAACCCGCAGTTGGCCGACTTCGCGTTCAGCGATCCGGAGCTCTTCCACTTCGACAATCGGGACGGCGAGCGGCTCGGCGCGCTCCTGTATCGCGCGACCGGCCCGGAAGCGGGGTCGGGCGAGCCGGTCATCACATACGTATATGAAAAGCTGACTCCGGGCATTCACCGCTTTCAGCCCCGTCATCAGATCTTCACGACGCACGGTTACGCGGTGCTCATGCCCAACGTCAAGATCAAGGTCGGCGAGCCCGGCACCTCGTACGTGAAGGCGATCGTGCCCGCCGTCGAGGCCGTACACGCGATGGGCTTCACCAACGGGCGCACCTGCATGTGGGGCGGAAGCTGGGGAGCGTACGCGACGTCCTTCGTGATCACACAGACGAACATCTTCGACTGTGCGGTTTCACGCGCAACCCCGCCCGAACTCTTCCGCAACTGGGCCAGCGGCCGCGACCGCGACTCGGACAACATCGAGCGGGGACAGGCGCGAATGGGCGGGAGCCCCTTCGAAGTAATGGAGAACTACCTGTCCCAGTCAGCGTTCTTCCACCTCGACCAGGTCGAAACCCCCGTCCTCATCACGCACGGCATGAAGGACTACACGATCCTGTTCGAGGAGGGGGCGATGATGTTCTACGCCCTTCGCCGCTTGGGCAAGGAAGCGACGTTCGTCGCCTACCGCGACGGCGACCACAGCCTGTACCGACATTCACGGGCCGACGCGCTCGACGTTCACCAGAGGATGCTGGACTGGTTCGAGCGGTACCTGCGCTGACGGGAGGCCCTATGTCGTCGCATCCAGGAGCCGTTGGAGCTCGACCTTCATCTCCTCGAGGATGTCCGCGTATTGCGGATCATCGATGACGCTGTCCAACTCGTACGGGTCGGTCTCGAGGTCGTACAGCTCATCCATTCCCTCGAGCTCGAGGTAGTTGATGTACTTGTATCGGTCGGTCCGCACCGCCTTGTAGCCCATCGTGACGATTCTTCGAAAGACCGTGTCGGAGTAGTACTCGACCAGAATCGATGTCCGCCAATCGGAGGGCGTTGCCCCCTTCAGAAGCGATACGAGTGACCGCCCGTGCAACGGTCGCGCGGGCTGCGAGCCCGCAAGCTCCAGCAGCGTCGGAGCCAGATCAATATTCATGACCAGGGGCTCCGGAGTGATCCCGGCTTCGATCAAAGGAGGGAAGCGAACGAGAATGGGAATTCTGGAGCTCTCCTCGTAGGCGAGCCGCCGCTCACCACCCAATCCGTGTTCGCCGTAGAAGTACCCGTGATCGCCGGCAAGGACGAGGATGGTGTTGTCGAGCTCCCCACTCGCCTCGAGCGCCTCGAGAATCCGACCGGTCGAGTCGTCGACGCCGAGTAACATTTCGAGCCGACCTCGAACGGTGTCGTCACTCGTTCCGCCACCCGGCCGGAGCGGCGGCAGGTTCCCAATCTGGCGCTGAAGGGCCGGCTTGCCCCGGATCGGTTCCGCCGCGTTGAGGCGGCGCTCGATCACGGCATCGGCATAACGGCCCCGATGCCGCTCGGCCGCGACGAATCCGCGGGGCTGGCCTGTCAGCGAGCGTGAGCTCCCGTCATCTGCCTGGAAGATGTTCGGATGCCTCGCCTTGTGGGATAGATAGAGAGCGAAGGGTACCGAGCGCTCTTGCTCGATGAACTCAATCGAAAAGTCCGTCAGCAAGTCGGTCACGTAGCCGGTCGTCGGCGTACGCGTGCCATCGATGTTGAGGACCGGGTCGATCGCCTCACCCTGGCCGCGCATACCCACCCAACGGTCGAACCCCGGCCGCGGACTGTCGTCGTTGCCCATATGCCACTTACCGATGAACGCCG
>JADFLD010000320.1 GCA_022564535.1 Gemmatimonadota bacterium | reverse complement strand
GGGCCCGCACCATGACCACGGTCGGCACAGCACGCTTTGCCCTGACCGCAGGACGCTCCGCTTGCGTACCCGCAGCCCGAGCGGCACACGGTGCCGCCAACGGACACTCACCGCACCTCGGACTGCGCGGAGTGCACACCGTCGCGCCGAGCTCCATGAGCGCCTGATTCCAATCGCCGGGACGGGCCGCGTCGACGAGCTGCGAAGCGGTCGCCCGAAGCCACGCCGGCTTCGGCTCGGCCACGTCGAAGAGCCGGGCGAAGACGCGACGCACGTTGCCGTCGACGGCAGGCACACGCTCGCCGAACGCTATGCTGGCCACGGCCCCCGCCGTGTATTCGCCAACACCTGGAAGCTCGCGCAACTGCGCGTAGGTCGATGGAATCACACCCCCGTGGGTCTCGCGCACGACGCGGGCCGCGCGGTGGAGGTTCTGTGCACGCCGATAATAACCGAGCCCCTCCCAGGCCTTGAGCACCTCGTCTCCATCCGCAACCGCGAGAGCCTCGATGCTCGGGAACCGCTGGAGCCATGGCCCGTAGTACCCCAGTACGGTCTCCACTCGCGTCTGCTGGAGCATGACCTCCGAAACCAGAACACGATAGGGATCGGGTTCCTGTCGCCACGGCAACTCGCGCGCCGTGCGATCGTAGTGCTTCAACAGCGCCTCGTGTAGCTCGGAACGGAGACGGGGTGGTGTCGAGTTATGCTTCATGGCGAGAATGTATCTTCACCTTTAGCATGATGTCATGCGATTCACGACCTACTCCAAATACAAGGGCCGATGGCTCGACGCGCTCAATCTGGAGGCGCTGCTCGAGCATCTGTCCGACTTCCTCATGGACGGCGGCTTTTCAGGCGGCCCGCACTATCACCCCTATTGGGGCTGGTCCGGGGACGATGACGTCAAGTCGACGGATTCGCTGAAGAACGCCCTTCTCAAGGGGCTGATCGAGAGTGGGCAGCTGACCCCTGAAATGATCGAGGAGCTGCGCGGCGAGGGCCAGGGCGACGAAGAGATCCAGAAAGAGATCGCCCAGTTGCTCGACGACCTCATCCAGCGGCTGCAGGAGGAGGGGTACATCAACCTCGAGACCGGCAACCCTCAAATGCCGGGGGCGACCTACGACGTCACCGGCCAGGGCCAAATCGACGAAGCGAAGCAGGCGGCCCAGCAGGTCCAATTCAATCTCACGCAGAAAGGGATGGACTTCCTCGGCCACCGCGCGCTCAGGGGCCTCCTGTCGGCCCTGGGCAAGTCGAGCGCCGGTTCCCACGACACGCCGCACCTGTCGACCGGCGTAGAGGCCGAGGCCGCCTCCAAGCCGTACGAGTTCGGGGACACCATGAACCTCGACATCCCGGCGACGTTGAAGAACGCGATCGAGCGCGAGGGTCTGAAGATGCCGCTCAACCTGGACTATGGCGATCTGATGGTCCATCAGTCGGAGTACCGCTCGTCATGCGCGACCGTCCTCCTTCTCGACATCAGCCACTCGATGGTGCTGTACGGGGAGGATCGCTTCGCCCCCGCCAAACGGGTTGCGCTGGCGATGTCACACATGATCCGCACACAGTTCCCTGGAGATTCGCTGCGCGTCGTGACATTCGGTGACCGGGCAAAGGAGATTCCACTCTCGCAGCTCGCAAAAGCACAGGTCGGTCCATTTCACACGAATACGGCCGAGGGCATCGAGATCGCCCGCCGCATCCTGACCTCCCAAAACAAGGACATGCGGCAGATCGTCATGATCACCGACGGCAAGCCCAGCGCGATAACCCTGCCCGACGGCCGGGTCTACACGAACTCGGGCGCGCTCGATCCGCTCATCCTGAAGCGCACCTTCCAGGAGGTCGCCGCGTGCCGCAGGAGCGGAATTCTCATCAACACCTTCATGCTCGCGAAGGATCCGTATCTGGTCCAGTTCGTCCAGAAAGTGTCCGAGATCGCGCGCGGCAAGGCGTACTTCACGAGTACGTTGACGCTCGGACAGTACATCATGATGGACTTCATGCGTAACAAGCGGAGGCGGGCGGGATGAAGATGGGGTATGGGTTGGTGAGCGGGTTGCTCGCTCTCGCTCTGGCCGCGAGTTGCGCCGAGGCGCCTCCTCCGGAGGAGGTGGGCGAGACAGGCGAAGCGGCACGACCAAACTACGTGGTCCGGCTCGACAGCGAGTCGAGCGATCTCGAGCAGTTTCGGCTCGTCGAGGACGACGACGGAATCCGGGTTCGCACGGGACCGGCGGGTATCGCGTACCGGGCGGACGAGATCGTATCCAGCGGCGACTTCCATATCGAAGCCACCTTCCTCCAATACGACGCACCCATAGGGTACCGCGAGGCATACGGGATCTTCGTCGGTGGCCTCGACCTGGACACACCGGACCTCGAGTACACGTATCTCCTCATGCGCCCGACGGGGGACTTCCTCGTGAAGCGTCGAATCGGGGAGATCACCGAGACGCTCGCCGACTGGACGCCGCACGCTGCCGTTCAGCGCGTGGAGTCGGAAGGAGACGAGCCACGCAATACGCTGGCAGTCGACGTCCTCGACGGGGAGGCTCGCTTTCTCGTCAACGGTGTCGTCGTCTATTCGCTCCCCGCGGCGCGCGCGCGGCCGTACGGTATCGCCGGGGTGCGTGTGAACCACCGACTCGACGTGCGCGTCGAGGACTGGGTCCGGCGGAACGAATCCACCCGGCCGGATGGCAGCTAGCAGCCCGTGGTAGTAATAGAGTGGACCGCGTTCCAGTGCCGCGGCCCCGGCTCCGAGGCGAAGCGACGACGCCATAGCCGTCGCTACGGCTAGGAGCTTCAACGACGGGGG
>JADFLD010000319.1 GCA_022564535.1 Gemmatimonadota bacterium | reverse complement strand
CCGACGGGTTCTCGCGTCACGAAGGCATCGGCACGACGCCCGAGGCGATGGCAGGTCTCGCGGACCTCCTTCGCAAGGAAGCCGCCGCCAAGACCCTCGGTGACATGGACAACCCCGCCCAGACGTTCAGCCTCCAGCTCGAGCTGCTCGGTGGCAAGACGGCGTTCGGCATCGGTGAAGACATCGCGTTCAGCATCGAGTCGGATCGGGACGGATACGTGACGCTCATCGACTTGGGCACGGATGGTACCGTGGCGATGCTGCTTCCGAATGCGGACTCGCGCTCGGTGCGCATACGCGCCGGACGGAAGATGGAGTTTCCAAACGCCGACGAGCCGTTTCGGATCTTCCCGCCCACCGGCACGGGCCTGGTACGGCTTTTTCTCACCGCGGAGCCCCTGGACATCGCGATCCCGACCGGGGAGCTGTTCGCGTCTGGCGGCGAGGAGTTCGCCGCGGAAATCACTGCGGCGCTCAAGAGAGCGGCCGGAGCCGACGCTGGAGCGATCGTATTGGCCTCGTGGGGCACAGCCTCGGTCGTGTACGAAATCACCAACTGATGCCCGCGGCCGACGGCCGTTAGCGGCCCGTGAAGAGAACTCGACGGGTCTTCGCATTCTCGACCATCGTCGTCATGGCCGTCGTGCTGGCCGGCCTATTCGGCGACCTGCTCGGCGGCCTCACTGGGGTCCGGGCGTTCGAGGACTTCATGCTCGACCTCCGACAGCAGACGACGCCGGAGTCGTTTCAGCCCGGTATGGGAGAGCGGGAGAGCGAAATCGTGCTCGTGCTCTTCGACGAATTCTCGGTGCTCGACTCGATCGACGGATGGGACTGGATCACTCCGTTCCCAAGGGCTCCGCTGGCGAAGCTGATCGATGCGCTGTCCCTCGCGGGCGCCCGGACGATCGGCGTGGACGTCTTTTTCGGCGAAATGTTCCCCGGCCTCAATCGGATCGACGGGGGCAATGACCTCCTGCGAAGTGCCATCGAGCGGGCCGGAAACGTCATCATCGTGGCACCGGTCGAGCACACCGACTCAGGCCCCGTCGTAACACAGCCGCATCCCTTCTTCGCGGAAGTCGCGGCGGGAGTCGGATCGGCCGAGCTTCCATCGTCGTACGAGACTTTCCGGGACGGCTCGCTCGCGGTCCGGTCGGGAAGCACGCTCGAGCCGTCATTCGCGCTCGCAGTATACGCACATGCCCGTGGCCTCGACGTCGACTCCATCCTCGAAGCTGCCCGCCAGAGTGGGCGGATCGACCTGCCGGGGCTGCCTTCGGGGGTGGGTGAGATGCCCGCGGAGTGGTTTGACGGCAGCGACCCTTCGGGTGGATCGATCGTGCCGTTCCGGATTCGGTACCTCGGGCCACCCTCGAGCACCGATGCGGCGGACCCACCCGGAACGTTCCAGGCGTCGGCATCCTCCTCGGTTGAACTCATGGCGATGCTCGCGCCGGAGATGTTCCAGGACAAGATCGTTCTGCTCGGCACCGGATTCCACGCCGAGGACCGCTTTCGGACTCCGTTCTTCAGTTACAAGACGCCGGCCGACTCCTCGGGCGCGTCGGGCGTTCCCTACGAGTGGATGTACGGGGTAGAGATCCACGCGACCGCGCTCCACAACATGCTCGACGGTCGGTACGTTCGGCCTCTGGGGGTGGGCGGCAAGCTGCTGCTCCTGGTCCTGCTCGCAGCGTTCACGGGAGGTGTCGCCTTTTGGCAGGGTGCCGCCTGGGGTGCATTGACGACGGTGCTCGCCGTCTTCTCCAGCCTTGCGCTCGCGTTCTGGGCCTGGGCGGGTGTGGTCTACGTACCGGGTGCGGAGTTGATGAGGCTCGGGGCAGGAGCCGCCTGGATCCCCGTGGGCACCCCCGTGCTGTCGGCTCTCTTTTCCTACGTGCTCGCGGTCGCATACGTCTCGATCGTGGAAGGGAAAGAGAAGCGCTTCATCAAGAACGCGTTCGGCAAGTACCTGTCCCCCGACGTCGTCGCCGAGATCTCGGAGGACCCCGCCGCCCTTCAGCTGGGGGGCGAGAAACGGCCATTGACCCTGCTCTTCTCGGATCTGGAAGGCTTCACGACCATCTCGGAGCACATGGACGCTCAGGAACTGATCGCGATGCTCAACGAATACCTCAACGCCATGACGCAGGTCGTCTTCGACGAGCACGGCTACCTCGACAAGTACATCGGCGACGCGATCATGGCGTTCTGGAACGCGCCCAAGGACGTCGAAGACCATCCGGACCGCGCGATCCGCACCGCCATCATCATGCAACGCCGTATGGACGACCTGAACGAGCGTTGGCGACGGGAGGACGAGGACCACGTACCGCTGAGGGTACGGATTGGGGTGCACACTGGAGAGGCAGTCGTCGGAAACGTCGGCGGGGAAGACCGCTTCGACTACTCGGCCATCGGCGACGCGGTGAACCTCGCCGCACGATTGGAACCGGCCAACAAGACGTATGACACATTGAACATGGTATCCGAAGTCACGCTGACGGCGGCGCGGGACGAGTACCGGGTCCGCGAGCTCGACCTGATCGCGGTGAAGGGCAAGGAAGAGCCGGTGAAGGTGTACGAGCTATTGGAAATGGTCGGCGTCGACCTGGACGATGCGAAGGAGCGGGCGCTCACGTGCTACGACTCGGGTATGCAGGCTTACAAGCGACACGAGTGGGCCGCCGCCAAGAAGCACTTCGAGGCCGCCGTTTCGGCCTGCCCGGCCGATGGCCCGAGCCGGCTCTATGTTGAACGATGTGACGAAAACATCGCCGACCCCCCGCCCGCGGACGCCGAGCCTTCGCCCCGGGACCACGCGGCCATC
>JADFLD010000318.1 GCA_022564535.1 Gemmatimonadota bacterium | reverse complement strand
ACGGGGGCCGTATCGCCGCCGCGAATCGGGCTGACGGGGCTGGCGCGCGACTCACGGTCGAGATTCCGTTGGTCACCCCGCAGGGTCAGACGGAGGCTCTGGCATGAGCGGCGCCCGACTTCTCATCGTCGATGACGATCGTACGTTCCTTCTCTCGACGGCGGCCTTACTGCGGCAAGATGGGCACGAGGTCGTCGAGGCCTCGGATGGGACGGAAGCGGTGTCTCTACTCAAGTCCGAGCACTTCGACCTGATCCTGCTCGATCTTCGCATGCCCGGCCTCGATGGCATCGGCATCGTCGAGGTACTTCGCACCTGGGGCCACGACACGCCCATCCTGATGATCAGCGGGTATGGAACTGTGGAGACCGCTGTGAATGCGTTGCAGGCGGGGGCGGACGACTTCCTCACGAAACCGGTCGAACCCGACGTGCTGAGCGCCAGGATCGAATCCCTGCTCTCTCGTAGACCGGTGCTCTCGGGGCCGGATGAACTGCCTCGAAGCGGATTGCTGGGCCGTTCTCCCGGCATCCACGCGGTTCTCGAGATCGTGGCCCGTGTGGCACCTACGGACGCGACGGTCCTGGTGACGGGTGAAACCGGTACCGGCAAGGAGCTGGTCGCGCGTGCGATCCACGACCAATCTGAGCGTGCCGATGGCCCCTTCGTGGCCGTGAATTGTGCCGCCCTAGCCGAGGGCGTCTTGGAGTCCGAGCTGTTCGGTCACAAGAAGGGCGCGTTTACAGGGGCCGTGCGCGATCGGATCGGACTGTTCGAAGCTGCGACCGGCGGTACGATCCTGCTCGACGAGATTGGCGACGTCTCCCAGGCGATGCAACACCGCCTGCTCCGTGTGCTCCAAGAACGTGAGATCACCCCCGTCGGGGCCGTTCGGCCCGTGTCGATCGACGTCCGCATCGTCGCGGCTACCAACAGGGATCTTCACGCGGAAATGGAAGCGGGTCGGTTCCGTGACGACCTGTTCTATCGTCTCAACGTCGTGCGAATCGAGGTGCCGCCGCTCCGCGTGCGTCGCGAGGACATTCCGCTCATCGCCGAAGCCTTCTACACTCGGGTCGGGCGTCGCTCCCATGCCGGGTGCTCACCCCTCGCGATGCGGCTTCTCCAGTCCCATGCGTGGCCGGGAAACGTCCGCGAGTTGCTGGCCGTGCTCGAGAGTTCACACATTCAGGCAGGCGATCGGCGCATCGAGGCTCAGCATCTTCCCGAGGGAGTACGGGCCGCTCGGGAAGCCACGGCTCGAGGCTCCGAGCGGTATCGAAGTGAGAGGCCGTTGGATAGCGAGCGCATGGCGATCGCGGCGGCTCTGGCGGAGACCGGGGGTGCGCGCAACGCCGCGGCTGATCGCTTGGGGATGAGTCGCACGACCCTCTGGCGCAAGATGAAGGAATATGGCTTGGATGGTCAGGAGACCGACTGAGGTTGGCCGAGGGGCTCCGATCGCTTTCGTGGGCGCGCCCGTCTGCGGCGACGGACGCACGATGCGCCGAGGTCCGCAACACTGCATGTTGCTCTGCCTGATATTCCACAGCCCCGCCCCGCCGCAAAGGCGTGGCACGACCGAGGAGTCCCGATCCATGCACCGCGCCACACGCTTCCTCGTCCCCATGCTGTTCGCCTTCGCCACTCCCGCGTTGTGCCAGAACCTGGACGATGTCCAGATCCAGACTCTGCAACTCACGGATGGCGTGTACATGCTCATCGGCCAGGGCGGCAACATCGGCCTGTCCGTGGGTGAAGACGGGGTGTTCATCATCGACGATCAGTTCGCTCCGTTGACCGACAAGATTCTGGCCGCGATCGCGGAGATCACCTCCGAATCGGTGCGCTTCGTCTTCAACACGCACTGGCACGGCGACCACACGGGTGGCAACGAGAATCTGGGCCGTGCCGGGGGCCTCATCGTCGCCCACGAAAACGTCCGCGAGCGCATGAGCGTCGAACAGGTGCTGCGGCGGATTGGGCGACCCGTGTCGACGACGCAGGCCTCGCCGGACGTGGCGCTACCTGTCATCACCTTCGCCGAGGAGGTCACCTTTCACATCAACGGTGACGACCTGCACGCGTTCCACGTCGCGAATGCGCATACGGACGGAGACGCCATCGTTCACTTCGTAGGGGCTAACGTCGTGCACATTGGCGACACCTTTTTCCGTGACCGCTTCCCGTTCATCGATACGGCGAGCGGAGGGTCGATCGACGGAATCATTGCGGCGGCCGGGGCGGCGCTTGCCGTCATGGATGAGGACACGCAGGTGATTCCCGGACATGGCGCGTTGTCCGGGCGCGAGGACGTGCGCACCTACCGTGACGCCCTGAAAACGATGCGAGACGCGGTGGCGGAGCTCATGGAGCAGGGGATGAGCCTCGAGGAGATCCAGGCCGCTCGCCCCATCCGGGCACAGGCCGCAATGTGGAATCAGTCCGAGGCCTCAGAAGAGGGTTTCATCGCCACCATCCACTACGGGCTGGGAGGGCGGTAAAGGGTATACCGAAACGCCGATCAGGGAGTTGACCGCCGGTTCATCCCCGGTAGCTTTTACAGCTTCTCTCCGTCCAGCGGAGGGGGGAATGCCCCGCTAGCTCAACTGGCTAGAGCAACTGACTCTTAATCAGTAGGTTCGGGGTTCGAGTCCCTGGCGGGGCATAGGCCGGGAGTCCACTAGATAGTGGGCTTCCGGCTTTTCTGTTGCTCTGAGTTTGGGGTCGAAATTGTGGTTGGTACCCCAACAACACGCCCCAAAAACTCCGGTTACCTGTCGGGACGTGGGGAGAACTGGGCGGCACTCGGGGGATCTGACAACATGTCCCGCACAGG
>JADFLD010000317.1 GCA_022564535.1 Gemmatimonadota bacterium | reverse complement strand
CTTTCCAGATTGATTGTAAAATTGCAGGAGTGTCGCGCGAAATTATGGGCAACGCGCTTGAGCAGGCACGTGTGGGACGGGACCACATCCTGGGTAAAATGAACGAAGCTCTGGCCGCTCCTCGCGACGATTTGTCGAAGTATGCGCCGCGTATTACGTCAATCAAGATCCCTGAAGACAAGATTCGCGACATCATCGGGCCGGGCGGTAAGGTGATCCGCGAAATCCAAGCCTCGACTGGAGCCGACATCAATATCGAAGACGACGGAAAGGTTGCCGTCGCCGCTGCCGACAGCGAAGCGGCGCTAGCGGCCATCGAGATGATCGAAAGCATCACGGCCGACGCGGAAGTCGGCGCGATCTATCACGGCACCGTGACCCGCTTGATGAACTTCGGCGCCTTCGGCATCGTCATCGCGGTCGCGCACCAGGGAGAGGAACGCCTGCAGGTCGAGGACTACGCGGGCTTCGGGTGGGCGCAACCGTTCCTGGGGGTCCTTCTGACGATCTTCTTGCTATCGCTCGCTGGCTTCCCCGGCACGGGCGGGTTCATGGGCAAGATGTATCTGCTTCAGGGAGCGGCGGACGCACAGCTCTGGTTCCTGTCCGTGATCCTGGTGCTCACGACGGTCGCCTCGTACTGGTACTACCTGCGTGTCGCGTGGTACATGTGGATGAAGCCACAGGTCACGGAGGACCAGCACGCCCTCGTGGTCGCCCCCCTCCCCATGCGGATCGCCCTCATTGCCTCTGTCGGTGTGGTCCTGTACTTGGGGCTCTTTCCAGGCGCGGTCCTCGAGTTCGCGCGCGACAGCGTTCAGGGCCTGGGTGCCCTGGGGGGTGGTATGCTCGGGCTGGGGCAGTAATCTCTCATAGCCACTTTCCGCTTCCGCGAGACGAGCGATGAAGTCCGACATCTTCCGGCAGTACGACATTCGTGGGATCGTCGGCCAGGACCTCGACGCAACCGTAACCGAATCCGTGGGCCGGGCGTTTGCAACGCACGTCCGGGCCGAGACCGGCATCGAACGCCCGAGAATCGTGGTCGGGCACGACAACCGCCTCTCGTCTCCCGACCTCGCCGCTGGCCTCATCGCCGGTATTCGCGCCGCAGGCTGCGACGTTCTGGATGTCGGTGAGGTCCCGACGCCGACGCTCTACTGGTCCGAGGTGACGTTCGAGACCGATGCGTCGGTTCAGATCACGGGCTCACACAATCCGCCGGAGTGGAACGGCATCAAAATGACGTGCGCGCGGGCCTCTCTCTACGGCGACGCAATCCAGGGCCTCTACCGTCGCATCAGCGATGGGGACTTGGACGCAGGCCGAGGCTCGGTCGAGACCGTCGAAGTACTCGCCCAATACATCGACGACGTGGCGGGCCGCTTCGAGCTCGGCCGGCCGATGAAGGTGGCGGTGGACTGTGGAAACGGGAGCGGTGCACTCGTCGCCGTGCAGCTCTTGGAGGCCATAGGTGTGGAAGTCACTCCACTCTTCTGTGAGTCCGACGGCACCTTCCCGAACCATCATCCGGATCCGACCGTCGACGAGAACCTCGAAGACTTGATTCGGGCCGTTCGTGAGACGCCGCACGATCTCGGCGTCGCATTCGACGGCGACGCCGACCGTATCGGAGCCGTCGACGAGAACGGGACCATCGTCCGCGGCGACATCCTCCTGCTGCTCTTCGGACTCGATCTCTTGAAGAAACGGGGTCCGGGGCAGAAGCTCGTGTTCGATGTCAAATGCAGTCAGGTGCTGCCAGAGGTCTTCGCAGCGGCTGGGGGTGAACCGATCATGTGGAAGACCGGCCACTCGCTGCAGAAGGTGAAGATGAAGGAGACCGGTGCGCTGCTGGCGGGGGAACTGTCCGGCCACATCATGGTCGCCGACGACTATTTCGGATTCGACGATGCGCTCTACGACGCGTGCAGGCTCATTACGCTCCTCAGCCACTCCGACCTCTCGATGGCGGAGATGGTCGGCGAATTCCCCGTATACTTCTCGACCGCCGAGATCCGCATCGAGGTCACGGACGAGCAGAAGTGGGACGTCGTGGAGAAGGCGGTCGCACACTTCAAGAAGAGCCACGATGTCATCGACGTCGACGGGGCGCGTGTCTTGTTCGGCGACGGGTGGGCACTGCTTCGAACGTCGAATACCCAGCCCGTGATCGTCGCGCGGTTCGAAGCGCGAACGGAGGACCGACTCAAGGAAATTCGCGACGAGATCGCCGCTTGGCTCGCCGACCAAGGCGTCGCACTACCGGAAAGCTCATGACCCCTCCTGATCCTCGTCCCGCTGACCTGCTCGCCGCGCTGCGCGGTGGACGAATGCTCATCCTGGCGTTCGTGGTCGTCGGACTCGTCGCAGCACTCGGGCGGGCGTTCGCTTCCGCCTACGTCGAGATCCTGTGGCAAGCCCACGCAGGGTACCTGTCGATCTTCTGGCGGCGGATGTTCTGGGAATGGGGGGTGCGGATCGGAGCTGGGGTGGGGGTCGGACTGCTCGTCCTCGTGAATCTGAAGGTCGCTTCGGCGACCCTCGGCTCCATCCAAATCCGTCGTCGCTTCGGCAACCTGGAGATCTCGGAACAACTGCCGAAGCGATACGTGATTGGGGGAATCTTGCTCGCCGCGACACTGCTCGGCCTCTGGTTCGGCGCATCGGTCCCGCCCGGAATCGGCCGGCAGGTCCTTCTCGCCCTCAGCGGTGGGCCTTGGGGCATCGTCGAGCCGGTCCACAATCGCGACCTGGGCTTCTATGTCTTCTCGGTCCCGGTGCTTGGTAGCGCGCTCACCTATGCGCTCGTCGTGACCTTCCTCATTTTCACGCTCGTCGCTGCGGCGTATGCTG
>JADFLD010000027.1 GCA_022564535.1 Gemmatimonadota bacterium | reverse complement strand
CGTATGAGGGCGATGAAACACGGCAACTGGTGCTGGACTTGGGCTTTACGCCTGTCGTGCCACCCAAGCAGAACCGTTTAAACCCGTGGGAATACGACCGAATCATGTATCGCCGTCGCAATGAGATAGAGCGACTATTCCGGCGACTCAAGGCCTTCAGAAGAATCTTCTCTCGCTTCGACAAGCTTGACGTGATGTTTACCGCCTTCATCCACTTCGCCCTCATCGTCGAAGCGCTCAGATAGTGTTAACAGGCCCTAGTTTCGGACGATTTCCTCAGCCCGGTCGTCTCTTACGAGCGCGGCGCTGATGCCGGCGGCGGTCAGCGCTTCGAGCTCCTCGACCGCTTCGGCCCGGACGGCGAAGCGACCGAAGCGCACGTGCAGGAACCGGCTCCCTTCCACGCGGACGACACGCACCTCGACACCCGCCTCACGCACCTGCTCGTAAAGGGCGAACGCCCTCGACTCGTCCGCAAAGGCTCCGAGCTGCACGTAGTAGTTCATTACCGGGACCGGGGTCTCTTCCTCGACCGAGTCAGGGCTCTGGCGTGGAGGAGCGGGCCGAGGCGTGGTGGCTGCCGAGTCCACCACCTGCGGCGGGTCGCCCGCGTCGGGGTCCTGGACCGCCGGGGTCGGGATGTCTCCCGGCGGCGGCACCGGACCGGCCGTGCTCAGCCACGCCTCACCCTTCTCCCGTGCCTCGGAACGCGGATAGTCGCGCACCAGCGTGGCCAGGTATTGGCGCGCCGCAGTCTCGTCTCCCATGGCGAAGGAAGACTGTGCCAACCTGAGGATGGCCGCAGCAGTGAATTGTCCACTCGGATAGAGAATCGCCAGCCGTTGGAAATCGAGCTCAGCCAAGAGCGGATCGACGGTCAAGCGTCCCCTCAGCCAGAACCCCCTTTGGAGCGCGCGCCGTGACGCATTCTCACGGTCGCCGTCCCACCATTCCATCAGCGCGACCCGCGCCTCTTCGGACCGTCCGAGTCGGGTCAACTCCTCAACACGTTCGAGACTCGACTGAGCGACAGCCGGCAGGGGCACGATCGCAATCGCGACCGCCAGCGCCGCAGCGTGCTTGGTGAAACGATTCATGCGGCCTCCGTGTAGACTCTCAGTCCGAGGAGCCAGGACTCCAGGAAGTGCTCATCCGTATGAGGGCTCGCCTTGAGCATACGATCGACATCGAGCAAGCCAGCCAGCGCATGATCGATCTGGTCGATCGACCATCGCTTCGACTGAGCCGACACCCGCCGGGCGAGCCACTTCTGATGGACCGGGAGCGCCTCCTCCAGCCCCGTCTGGCCCTGCTCCAACCCTATGCCCAAACGGAGGAAGAGCGTAGCCAGACCAATCACGAGGCTGACGCCACTCTCTCCCTGACGCAACAGAATCGGCAGCGCTCGGGTTGCCTCCTCGAGCTTCATGTCGCCAACCAGGTCGAACCACTGCCATCGGTCCTGGGTAGGCAGCTTCGTACCGGCTACGTCGACATCGGCAAGCGTCACCTTTCCCCGATCGCCCACGAAATCGACCAGCTTCGAGAGCTCCTGCGAGAGAATACCTAGATCTGTTCCGATGGCAGAGCCGAGCGCTCGCGCCGCGTCGACCTCGATCTCAGTGCCGTGGACCTCGCTCGCGCGCGCCATCAACCAGCCGGGAACGTCAGCCTCCGTGATCGACTTGAATTCGACGGACTGGGCAGCCTTGGCGAGGTCGCGATAAAACTTCGCCTTGGAGCCGGAGGGCACGGTACAACTCATGATGAGCGCGAGGCCGGGCGGGGGCTTCCGCACGATCTTCAGCAGTTCTTCTCGAGCTTTCTTCGATGAGGTGAGCCCCTCGACTTCGCGCAGGACCACGACCCGCCACTCGGCCATCATGGGCGGCGTCGCAAGAACAGAGGCGAGGGTTTCGGCATCGATGCCTGTACCCCACAACGGGTCGAGGTTGAAGTCTTTCGTGGCGGGATCGATGTGCGCATCGATCAACTCACGCACCGCCAGTTCCTTCCCGAATTTGTCGTCCCCGTGGAGGTAGAACGCACCACCACAGACCTTGGCTAGGCCGGGAAAAAAGTCGTCAGCGATCGACTTGGCCTATCCGGCGACCCTTTCGCGCCCGCGGGTCGTAGCGTTGAGATAGGGGAGAGTAGTCGTAGAGAAGCGTGTTGGCCCACAGTCCCTCGCCAAGAGCCGCCTCACCCTTCGTACTGAACGTGCCGGGCGGCGTGGCGCTCGCGGGTCGGATCAGAGAACGCGTTGGAGCGCGATCTATGACGATCGGGGCCAATTGAACGACGGGCGCTCCCGCAAAAAACGTGGGTGACCACGCGACCGCGGTCAGGAGAACCGCGATTCCGAGGACCGTCAAAGCCGGCGCCCCGGACGCCGCATGAGTACTCAAGGCCCTCTCATCGTCAACGTGATACAACCGGTGCTGCAGGCGCTGACCGAAGTCCTCGCGAATCTCGGGCTCGGGGAGGTCGCGCAGGAGGTTCGCGCCGTGCTCCAACACGACCTTGTACCGACCACATGCCGGACACCCCTCGAGGTGCTCCTCCATCAACGCCACATCCACCTCCGACGCTGAGCCGTCGAGGTAGTCTGTGAAGCGCTTTAGGAGATCGGAACAGTTCATCAACGCGGACTCGCCGAGTCGGATCCGGGTGCCCGCCACCCGGAGTGTGATGCTGTGATACTGTGGGCGCGCACGAGGGTTCCCCGACGCTGCGAGCCTCACTGGACCACCCGATCCGAGTCGGAAACACGACGCCCCCGCCGAGTCCACCTCGACGGGGGCTCCACCCCACCCCTCCCCAATCCCCGGACTTCGGG
Source organism: Gemmatimonadota bacterium (assembly GCA_022564535.1). Next base: position 8,247 of record JADFLD010000027.1, on the reverse strand, counting down.
CGCGAACCTCGCCGCCCTCAGTGCCGGCGTACGTCCATTAGTCGATCATGGGTGCGATGATGTGCGCGAAGTTGTTACGCGCCCGGTTCAACCGGCTCTTTACCGTGCCCAGATTGCATCCCGTGATGTCGGCGATCTCCTCGTAGGTCTTCCCCTCCATCTCGCGCAGAACGAAGACGACGCGATGATGCTCGGGGAGTTGCTCGACCGCCTGTTCGACCTTGGCGCGGAGGTCGCGCTTGCGGAACAGATCGTCGGGCTTGTACTGGGTGTCCTCCCACTCGAGCGGACGGTGATCGGCGTCCCAGTTCTTCTTGAGCGTCTGGAAGAGCACGAGCGGATTCCTCGAACGGTTCCGAAGCTCGTTCTTCGCAAGGTTGCTCGCGATCGTGTAGATCCAGGTCGAGAACTTCTTGCTCTGGTCGAATCGTTGCAGGTGCCTGTACACGCGGACGAACGTCTCCTGCACGAGATCCTCACCCCTCTCACGATCTCCGATGGTCCGGTAGACGAAGTTGACGAGCCGCTGGTCGTAACGGCGAACCAGCTCACCAAAAGCCCGGGAATCGCCATCGAGCGACGCCTGCACGACTTCCGAATCGCTCAACTCACCGAGCCGCAGTCGGTGTTCCCGGGCCTCCCCGGAGCCCACCTGATGTTGCTTCGTTTCCTTCACTCGAGCCCTGGCCACGCAGCACCTCCTCGTCGCGCCGACCCGCCCATTTGGCAGATACGGTCCCACTCACGCCACCGCTTACTTGCAGGGGTCGTGCCAACCCCGGAATACCGCCCATTCACTGGGGTCTCCCGAAGCGCCGTCCTATCCATGTGACGTCTCAGCGGCACGATCTAGGACACTTTGGCTGACCCAGGTAATTCCGACCTCACACTCTTCGATACGAGGACCCGTCCGTCGGGTTGCATTCGCGGCGCGGATCGCCGCACGCGACCGCGGCATCAGGCGTCCGGTCCGACGACCTCCACCGGTCCTAGTGCCAGCGCCTCGACCGACGAAGCCACGACGTCGGCGTCGCCCACGACGACGATCTGCGCCTCTGCGGGGCGAATGTGACGAGCCGCCGCCTCAGCGACCGACTCGGTCGTGACCGCGCGGATGCTGTCCCGATACTCGTCGAAATAGCTGTCGGGCAATCCGTACACCACGAGCTGAGCCACACGCGCCGCGACCTGGCCTACCGTCTCCAGCTGTAGGCCGAAAATACCCGCCGCGTAGTCCCGGGCGGCCTCGACCTCGTCCTCGGTGGGGCCGCCTTCCGCCATACTGGACAGCTCCGCGATAATCTCCCTGACGGCCGGGGCTGTGACATCATTCCCAACCGATGTCGCCACTTGGAACGCCCCGGGCTCGCTGCGAAAAGTGAATCTCGATCGAACTCCGTAGGTGAAGCCGTTCTTCTCCCGCAGGTTCAAGTTTAGCCGGCTCGTGAACATCCCACCGAGCACCATATTGGCGATTGATAGCGCGTAGTAATCGGGGGTGGAGCGCGCCACCCCCACATGGCCCACACGGATCTCCGACTGCACCGACCCGGGACGGTGTACGATCAACACGCGGCGCTCCCGCGTGGCGGCCTCGACGGTGAAATCGGCGACCGAGGCAGGGGCGCCGGTCCAGCCCCCGAAGTGGCTCGCCACCATCTGCTCCACCTCACCGGTGTCGATGTCTCCAACGACGATCAACGCTCCGCCCCCCGGCCGGTAGTTCGCGTCCGCATAGCCCCTGAGATCGTCGCGCGATTTCGCCGCGATCGACTCTGCGGTACCGTCGACAGAACGGGAATAGGGTGTGCTCGGCGCAAAGTAACGCGTCAGCGCGGAGTCGCTGGCGAGCGCAGCGGGGTCCTTTTCGCGCTGCCGGAGGCCCGCAAGCTGCTGCTCCCGGACTCGCTCGACTTCGTCGTCGGGGAACGCGGGCTCGAGGACCGCCTCGGCCAGAATGCCGAGCGCCTCCGGGAGCCGGTCCGCTAGACACGAAAGGCCGATGCTCGTGCCCTCCCAACCGCCCGTCGCCGAAACCCGAGCTCCGATCCCCTCGAGTGCTTGCGCCAGCTCGCTTCCGCTACGCTGTTTCGTCCCCCCCTCCAGCGCGTCGGCGGTGAGAACCGCCAGCCCGGCGTTGGCGTCGGACAGCGCCCCCTCGCCCGCGCGCATGAAGAGGTTCACGCTCACGACGGGTAAGCGGTTCATGAGCGCCACCCGAAGGTCCAGGCCGTTGGGCATCGCTCGGCGGTCGACTGCGGGAAAGTCGAAATTGCGGATCGGGCCGCTCGCCGGCGGTCGGGTGCGGTCGAGCGTGCTCACTGGCTGGCCTCCGGCTCGTACACCAGAATCGCCCGATTGTCGGCGCCGAGGCTCTCCCCGACAAACGACCGGATCTGGTCGAGCGAAACGGCTCGAAGCCGATCGAGCTCCCTGTTCAAGCGACCCGGATCGTCGAAGTACAAGTCGAACATGGAAAGTAGATCCGCCCGCTCAGACATGTGCTCGAGCGCCCTGACGAGGTCGGTCTCCGTCAGGGCGATCGCGCGGTCGACTTCGCTCTGCTGGGCACCAGAGAGCGCTTCGATCTCCTCGGTCATCGCGGCCTCGAGCGCGTCCGGATCGCTGCCCGGGTACCCCGTCGCCCATACAAGCAGCATCGACGCACCGGTGAGCAGAGGAAAGACGAAGGTGACGATCCCCGTGGCGATCCTTCTCTCGCGGACCAAGCGCTGGTACAGGCGTGACGCGCGGCCCATACCCAGGAGCGCTCGCGATACTTCGGCGACGGCGAAGTCGGGAGACGAGTACGGGGGAATTCTGAAGGCGATGATGACGCGCGGTAGCGGCACGTCGGCCATCACGTGGTCGCGGACCGTGGTCCCGATGAGCGGGTCGATATCCGGATTCCCCGGCAAGGGCGGAATCGGGTCGCCCGGCTCGATCTCGCCGAAGTATCGCTTGATGTGCTCGAGCGTCTCGGCGGGATCGATGTCTCCGGCCACCGTCAGAACCGCGTTGTTCGGCACATAGAAAGTCTGAAAAAAGGACGCGACGTCATCGAGTGTAGCCGCGTCAATGTCTTCCATGGAGCCGATGACCGTGTGACGGTAAGGATGATCCTCCGGGTACATCAGCTTCTGGAGACGCTCGTCCCAGTCTCCGTACGGCTGGTTGTCGTAGCGCTGCCTCCTTTCGTTCTTCACCACGTCGCGCTGATTGTCGAGCTTCTCCTGTGTCATCGCCGGAAGCATCCAGCCCATGCGATCGGATTCGAGCCAGAGAGGCAGCTCGAGGGCGTTCGACGGAACGGTCTCGAAGTAGTTCGTCCGATCGAACCACGTCGTAGCGTTGAGCGTCCCTCCGACCCTCTCGATGTGCTCGAAGTGCTTGTTCTTCGGCACGTGAGCAGACCCTTGGAACATCATGTGCTCGAAGAGGTGGGCGAAGCCGGTCTTGCCCCTCGGCTCGTTCCGGGACCCCACACCGTACCACAAGCTGGTCGCCACCACTGGAACGCTCCGGTCTGGCGACAGGACGACCTTGAGTCCGTTGTCGAGTCGGTGGCGCTCGAAGGGAATCGAGAGAAGGCTCAAAGGTTACTCCGGATGGCTGTGGTTGGGCTACGGCCGCTCGCGCAGACGCGCTCGCAGCATATTGGGCGCGATGTCCTCGTGCAGCATGCTCTCGGCGGCTTGCGGACCACTTTCCAGCCGATCCTCGACCGCGGCAGTGAGCGCGAGGTCTCCGTCGACAACCTCGAGTTTCGCCCTCGCGATCATCTCGTACGCGAGCTCGTCTCGCCCGGTTGCAGCGGCGGCGAGCGCCGCAGCGAGTTGAGCGTCGACGTCGCCGTCTCTGAGTCGGGCTCCGTGCAGCAACTCGCCTGCCGCCTCCTCGAGGCGCTCGGCTTCGAGCAGCTCGAGACCTAACACCACCCGGCTCCAACCGTCTTCCGGATCGAGTCGCACGGCGTCCGCCAGGGCATCCGTGGCGTCGTCGTGAGCCCCGGAGAGGGCGTAAGCCACGCCCAGTTCATAGGCGATCTGAGGATCGTCGGGATCGATGTCGCGAGCGGCACACAACTCCCTCACTCCATCCTCGTGGAAGCCCTCACGCGCGAGATACGCCCCGTACATGAGGCGACCGAGCGCTACATCCGGAGCGGTCAGGGCAGCGGCACGCAACGCCTGCTCCGCCTCGGGATCGTCGAAGTACGCGATCCCGTTTCCAGCGATGGCCAACACGTAGGGGTCCTCGGGTTGCAGCGCGAGCGCTCGCTTGAAGCAAAGGTAGGGAACCCCCTCCGTGCCGAGCTCACGCTCCGCAACGCCGAGCCAGCAATGAACGGCGGGATCTTCATCGAAGTCCTCGAGATGCTCCCGAAGCAATTCGACGGCTCCTGCCCAGTCACCCTCCTCTGCAAGCGACATCGTGCGCCCGAGCAGATCGTCGCGGTCCATCAAGCGACACCCGCCGGATGGGTAGTGCGGCTCGCGCCCTCCACCCTGCGATCCAACACGAGGTCCCGCCCCGTCATCGCTTCCGGTGGCTCGATCCCCATGTAACCCAGAACGGTCAGCGCGACGTCGGCGAGCCGACCCTCGGACACGAGCTGGGCACCCGGGACGCCTTCCTCGGCGGACCGCGGGTCGTACACGATGAAGTCGACGGGCTCTGTCGTGTGGGCAGTGTGGACGTTGCCTTCGTCGTCGAGCATCATCTCACAGTTTCCGTGGTCTGCGGTGACGAGGGCGACCCACTCAGGGTGCTCGTCGACGCACGTCAGAATGTCGGCCATGCAGGCGTCGACGGCCTCGACGGCCGCGACGGCCGCGGGAACCGAGCCGGTGTGCCCGACCATGTCGGGGTTGGCGAAGTTCACCAGGATGAAGTCGTACGCACCCCGCAACCCGTCGAGGACCGCGTCGGCGACGCCGCGCGCGCTCATTTCCGGTTGGAGGTCGTACGTAGCGACCTTCGGAGACGGGACCAACGCACGAGCTTCTCCCTCCCACGCGGCCTCCTCGCCACCGTTGAAGAAGTAGGTCACGTGCGCATACTTCTCGGTCTCGGCCACCTTGAGTTGCTTGTGCCCCTGGTCCGCCAGATACTCGGACAGCCCAGTTCGAACATTCTCCGAAGGAAACGCGACGGTGGTGGGGAGACCGCGCTCGTACTCGGTGACCGTAACCACCTCGGCCGGGCGCACTCCGGAGCGCTCGAACCCGTCGAAGTCGGGAAGGGAAAGCGCAGCGGTCAGCTGCCGCATGCGGTCGGAGCGAAAGTTGAGCAGCAGCACGACGTCGTTCGGCCCCATCCCGGCTTCACCGACGTGGCGGATGCCCGTCGGCTCCACGAACTCGTCGGTGGTGCCCCCCGCATAGCTGTCCGACAAGAAGTCGACGTCGTCGGCCCAGGACTCGGCCTCTCCCGAGACCATCAGATCGAAGGCTCGCCGCGTTCGGTCCCAGCGCTTGTCGCGATCCATCGCCCAGTAGCGACCCGTGACCGTGGCGACCGCCCATCGCTCACTCCGTCCGCAGAGGTCGGCGATGGCCCCGACGTACTCCATTCCACCGGTCGGCGACGTGTCGCGACCATCGGTAATGCAGTGAACCCGCACCGTCAAATCGGTCGGGAGGAGATCCATGAGCGCGGTGAAGTGACGCAGGTGGCTGTGCACGCCTCCGTCCGAGACGAGCCCCACGACGTGCAACGCGCCCTCCGATTCGCGAAGCCGCCCCGTAATCCGCTCGAGGCCCAGACGATCGGCGAACGTCCCGTCGGCGATCGCGTTATCGACTCGCGCGATGTCCTGAAACACGACGCGCCCACCGCCCAGGTTCAGATGGCCGACCTCCGAGTTCCCCATCTGACCGTCGGGAAGCCCGACCGCCCCTCCGGAGCACGCGAGCCGAGTCCGTGGATACCCGTCGTAGAGACGGCGAAACGTCGGGACCCGAGCGAGCTCGATCGCGTTGCCCTCGCTGGGAGTTCCCTGGAAGTCGGAGTGGCCCCAGCCGTCGAGAATGACGAGGAGAACCTTTCGCATTTCCGCCTGTCGCGTGGATGAGGGAGTGTACACTCGGAAATCTAACCCGCCCCCGAGCCGGCTCACATTTACATCGGATGTCCGGCCACGTAGCATCCGCCGTCCCACTCTCACATTGGCCTGGAGCCCCGACGTGCGCTACACACCCTTCCGGATGGAGCGGTGGCAATCCACATACGAGCTCCGGGTCTCCATCAATCTGTCCGAGAGCGGCGTCCACCCCCTTACGGTCGGGGAGCTCATCGAGCTGTCGGGACGGGAACTGGATCTCGACGAGACGCTTCTGAGCTATGGTCAGTCGAACGGCTCCGACGAGCTGCGGTCTCTGATCGCGGAGCAGTACGAGGGCACGACCGACGCATCGGTTCTGGTCACGGTGGGGGGCGCCGAAGCAAACTTCACCTGCTTTTGGCATCTCTTCGAAGACGATGGCAAGGCCGCGATCATCCTGCCTACCTACGGTCAGGTGCCGGGACTCCTCGAGTCCTTCGGAAGTGGCCTGATACCGGTGAATCTGATTGAAGGCGATGGATGGCAGCCCGACCTCACCGCGCTCGACGCCGCGCTCTCGGAAGGCGCCAGCTTCGTCCTCGTCACCAACCCGAACAACCCCACCGGCGCGTCGCTCACCCGCGAGTCGATGGACGGGATCGCAGAGTTGACCGAGAAGTACGGGGCGTGGATCCTCGCCGACGAAGTTTATGCTGGAGCCGAGGTCGCGCACGAGCGCACGCCTTCTTTCTGGGGATGCCATGACCGCGTCCTGGTCACGAACTCGCTCTCCAAGGCGTACGGGCTACCGGGCCTGCGACTAGGATGGATCGTGGGACCGGACGCGCTCATCACGGAGCTGTGGGGCCGGACCGACTACACCACGATCTGCCCGGCATCGATATCGGACGCCCTGGCGTGCCTGGCGTTGGAGCCGCGCACCCGAGCCCTGATCGGCGAACGCACGCGTGGCATCGTGCGGGCGAACCTCGGCCTGATCGAGGCGTGGATGGCTGAGCAAGACGGCCGCTTCCGATACCGCGCTCCGGACGCAGGCGCCATCTGCTATGCGCACTACGACGCGCCCATCAACTCGACCGACTTCGCCGAGAAGCTCCGCGTGGAAAAATCCGTCCTGGTGGTCCCGGGAGATCACTTCGGCATGGACCATTACCTGCGCCTCGGCTTCGGGAATCCCGAGCACGAGTTGCTCGAGGGACTCGGACGCGTGCGCGACGGATTCGACGAAGTGAGCCGGTAGCCGCTGCCCCGCTACGAGACCGGTGTCCGGAAGGCGAGAATGCGCGTGGGCGCCCGGCCCACGTTCCCCACTCGGATGACCTCCCGCAGGCCCCGGTGGATGGCCGCGACTTGACCAGCCCCTTCAAGCGAGACGTAGAGGGGCTCCCCGTCCGGGTGCAGCGTGAGCCAGTGGGGTCCGGCCGGCACGCTGATCTCGGCCAATTCGACCCTCTCCGGCATGAGATACCCGTAGACCTTGTCGGTCGCGTAGGCGGCGATCCAGAGCTCGCGTTGATCGGGAGTCAGCAGCATCCCATGCGTGTACGTGTCTAGGGGTGGCGCGCGCGTGCCTTCCGGAATCGGCAAGGAAACGCGGGCCACCTCCTCGTCGGTGCTCAGGTCCACGGTGATGAACCCGATCATGCCGGACAGCACGACGTGAGCGAAGCGCCCGTCGTCGGTGAGCGCCATGGGCCGCGGCTGGCCATTCAGAGAGATGACACGGACGACCTCGAGCTTCACCGGATCGATCACCGCGATTTGGTTGTCTCCCATGGACGTGGCGTACACGAGGCCGCCGTCCGGTGCGGTGTAGGCGTTGTGGCTGGCCCTTCCCGTGGGAAGGGTCTTCACCCGGGTCATGGTCTCGGTGTCGACGACATCGGTGTCGCCTCCGGCCCGTAGCGGGACGAAGAGATAGCGTCCGTCGGAGCTCAGCGTAGGCTCGTTCGGGACCGCTCCCACCGACGCCCGCCCAAGGATCTCGTGCGTGGCCACATCGAGCTTGATGACCTCGTTGGCCACCTCCAACGTGATGTACAGGGTGCGCCCGTCGGCGGAGGCTACGAGGCCGTGCGCCCTCGGCCCGGTATCGATGGAGTCGATGACCTCGAGCGTGTAGGGGTCGAGACGCCTGACCCCCTCGTATCGATCCACGACGTAGAGGCGGACGTTCCCTG
>JADFLD010000316.1 GCA_022564535.1 Gemmatimonadota bacterium | reverse complement strand
GCTTTCCTCGATGCCGGTCCCCTCATCGGTTACCGAGAGCCGGACATAGTTGCCGGGGGGAATGTTGCCTGTTTGGGTCGCCAACGATTCGGTCAACGTGCAGTGTGCAGACCGAATGAATATTTTACCCCCCTCAGGCATGGCGTCGCGTGCGTTTACCACCAGATTCAGGACGATCTGTTCCAACTCGCCCGGATCGATCGAGATCGGGAGTGGCTCCGGCGTCCCTTCCGTTACGAGCGTCACGTTCTCGCCGATGAGCGGAACGAGCATCTGCTTCAGATCTGCGATCACCTCGTTTACGTCGAGACATCGCTCCCCCCGTGGCTGCTTTCTGCTGAAAGCCAAGAGCCGCTTGGTGACCGACGCGGCCCTGCGCGTCGCCTTCGCGATCTGATCGAGATCCTCTCTCAGGTCGTTGCCCTCCTCCAACTCGTCGTCCAGCAACTCGACGTTGCCGCCAATGACCGTGAGGAGGTTGTTGAAGTCGTGCGCGATCCCGCCGGCGAGCTGTCCGATCGCCTCCATCTTCTGCGTCTGACGCAGCTCGTCTTCGATCCGCTTTTCGTCCGTGATGTCTTGCACGATCATCTCGAACACACGCTCGCCTTGGGCACTCGTGATCACCTTGCCGCCGGTGCGTACCGTGATCGGAACACCGTCGGAGCGGAGCCACTGGATCTCGTGCAGCGGCACGATGCCGGAAGCCAGCGACTCCCGTAGGTGCTCCTCCCTAACTCGTGGGTTCGCGTAGAGCCCGCGTGGCCCGGCCTCCATCAGAGCGTCGACAGACTCGTAGCCGAGCATGGAGGCCAGGGCCGGATTCACCTGCAGGAAACGATCGTCCGCGCTCGAGATGTAGAGCCCGAAGACCGCGTTATCGAACAGCGACTCGTACCTTTCCAGCGCTGCGTGCTCGGCCGCCTGTGCTCGGTCTCGTTCTCGGAGCGTCTCGTTGAATTGCTCGACGACCTCCGTGACCTCGCTCGGAGTACCGAGCGGGAGCGGAACGATGTCGCCCGATCGTACCGTGCGCGTCTTCTCGGCCAGCTCGTGTAGCGCTCTGGCGATTCGCCGGTATGAACGGCCGGCGAAGGCGATTCCTAGGAGGATCAACGCGAGCGTGAGCACGGCGTTTCGCTTCACGTCGGCGAGCGCGGGCGCGTAGATCACGGCTTCTGGCACTCCCGCGTAGATCACCCAACCGGCATCGGTCGCCACTTGGCCCCAGGTCCGATCGACACCGGCGAGATCCGGCCCGGTCGCGACTGTGCGCCCTGGCCCAACGACGCGGTCCGAACCCGTGTTGTCGGGCAGACTCCGCCCGATCCACTCCTCCGCCGCGTGTGACCGAGCCACCACAACCCGGTCCGCGGTGGCAACCGTGATGAGGTAGTCCTCGGGAAGGATGACCCCCCCGAACAGGTCACTCAGCTCGAGGAGGGAGACCGTCCCCACGATTGCGCCGGCGAAGGCTCCTTCCGAGTCGATGAACGGGGCGACGAGAGGTATGATCCAAGAATCGGTGAAATCCCCTCGAGCCGGATCCCCGATGGTGAAGCGCGGCTCCTCTCTCATGTCCGGAAACCACGGCCATTCCGAGGCCGTCGCGTCAGGCGGGCCCGCCGTTGCGGAGCATACGACTCTTCCTTCGCGGTCCACCGCCAGGGCGTTCACAAGAAAAGGGAGGAGGCCGACCATGCGAGCCACGCCCACGTCACACCGCCCGCTCACGATCCATTCCGGGCCGAAGTCCGACATCGCCGCCATCATGAGCTCTTCGGACTGCCGGAAGAACTGCATGACGCCCAAGCTCGCCGCGTCCGCGAACGCCAGGGCAGCTGTCTCGGCATGCGCACGAGCGTCCCTGTAGCCGTGATAGCTCCACCACCCCTGCAGGGCCACCAACGGGATCGCCAACGCGACGATCAGGGTGATGAGCTGGCCCCGTAGCGAGTACGTCTTGGCTGTCTTTGCTCTGTCCGACATTCCGACCCTTGGGATCGCGTGGGCTCCCCGTCAAAACGAAAAACTAAGCGTCATCAATGGCCTCTACCACCCAACCGAGCCCGCTTGGTCTCATCACGGAGACGGCGGCGCAGAGGCGGACCGGTTCACGGCAGCCACGGCCCCATTCAGGCTCGTTGCCGACCGCTCATTCCGTCTTCACCGCCGCTCATCCAAGTCGCCCTGCAGCCCGAGCCATGGCTCAACGACCGTTCATGCGTGAGAAAGGGCCGCGCGGGCCCTGACAAGGATGCATCTTCTCGGGCCAGCCCGCTGGTTCAGGTAAGCTGCTCATACGCGACGGCCGGGGGCATCGACTGCTACCGGTCGAGCGGATTCACGTCTTCGTGGACTACGCCTTGGCGGAACTCGAAGACCGGCTTGCCTCCGGGTTCGCCCGCGCGAATTGGTCCGATCTGGTGAGCATTACGCACGTGGAGAAGTCGGTCATGGAAGGAGACGGCTCCGCCCGGTTGCTGCTTGCGACCGGGGCCGAAGTGCGTATCAGCCGTCGCCGCACCGGCGAGGTCAAGCGGCGGTTCGAGCAACTCTTGTGTATCGGTCGGTCGTGCGCGCTCAAGGGCCTTTCGCGTACGGGCCGGAACCCGGTTCTGACGTGTACCATCGCCAGCAGTTGACATGAAAGCCGACGATCCCGATGGTCGTTCCTTCTATAATAGGATCGGGGACGACTTCTGCTCGACCTGAAGGCAACTGCGGATCGACGCCCATGAGTATGCTACGGAGAGCCTGGTCGATAGTACTCGTCGCTGCAGCCGGGCAAGTGACGGTTGCATCGACCTTGGGCGCTCAAACGGTCCGAGGCGTTCTGAGCGAAGAGGTGACTACGATCCCAATCGAGTTGGGCACGGTTGACGCCATTTCACACGCTG
>JADFLD010000315.1 GCA_022564535.1 Gemmatimonadota bacterium | reverse complement strand
CCGATGCACTCCCCGTCCCTGACGACCGGGAGCTGGCCGCTGTCGTGGGCGTGGATCGCGGAGAGCGCCATGCGAATCGGGGTGGTCGGCTCGACGGTGATCAGCGTGCCGACCCGGCTGTCCTTGGCGTTCACGGCTTCGAGCACTGTCGACCGGCGTGGCCGCTCCATGAAACCGTTCTCCCGCATCCAGTCGTCGTCGTAGGTCTTGCTGAGATAACGCTCACCCCGGTCGGGGAGGAGGGTCACGACGAAAGCGTCCGGGTCGTGGACGTCCCGGGCGACTTCGACCGCTGCGTGCACCAGTAGGCCCGACGACCCACCGGCGAAGAGGCCTTCCTCTCTCGCGACTCTGCGTGCCATCCGAAAAGCGATTCCATCGGAATACGAACGGTATTCGTCGACCACACTCAGGTCGAGCGTGCCGGGAATCTTGTCGTTGCCGATCCCTTCGAGCTTGTAGGGACGCCCCTCGATCGTCTCCCCCGTGTTGAAGAACGGCCCGATCATCGACCCCTCGGGATCGACCCCGATGATGCGAACCTCCGGGTTCTTTTCCTTCAGAAAACGGCCCACGCCGGTGATCGTCCCGCCCGTGCCCGCAGACGCGATGAAGTGTGTGACCCGACCCTCACTCTGCTCCCAGATCTCGGGCCCCGTCGTCGCGTAATGCGCGTCGGGGTTCGCCTGGTTGTAGAACTGGTTGGCGAGAACCGCCCCGGGTATATCGGCGGCAATCTTTCGCGCCTTCTGCAGATAATGATCCGGGTGCTCCGACGGGACCGCGGTGGGCGTGATCACGACCTCGGCACCAAAAGCACGGAGAAGCTTCACCTTCTCCGTGCTCATTTTGTCGGGCATCGTGCAGATGCAGGCGTACCCTTTGAGCGACGCGGCCATCGCGAGCGCCAGCCCGGTGTTGCCGCCCGTCGCCTCCACGATCGTACCGCCGGGCTTCAGAGACCCGTCGGCCTCGGCCGCCTGTATCATCGCCAGCCCGATCCGGTCCTTGATCGAGCCGCCCGGGCCCATGAATTCGCACTTCACGTACACCGGCGTGGGTGTTCCGTCCGTCACCGCGTTGAGTCGAACCATCGGCGTCCAGCCGATGAGGTCGAGAACGCTGTCGTAGGGACGGGCGTGACGCTCTGGCATGCGGGACTCCGTTAGCTGGAACGGGCTCAGCCGGTGCCGAGCGTGTCGGGGCGGGGACGCTTGGAAAAGCGAACGGGCACTTCGGCCCACACCTGGATTCGCTTGCCGTCCTGGCGGGCCGGCGTAAAGCGGAGGCGGCGTGCGCCCTCAACGGCGGCAGAATCGAATGCGGCGTAACCGGAGGAGCGGGCGACCTCGACGCTGTCGACCCCTCCGGTGTCTTCGACACGAACGCGAAGCAGTGTCTCGCCCTCCATGTCCTGATCCCACATATGGAGGGGATACTCGATGGGTACCTCACCGTAGAGCGGTTTCGGAGGCTCGATCTCCCCGTCGACACCGCACCCGCCGAGGGTGACGAGCACGGCCCACATTCCGACGCCAACCGCTCCGCCCACACCTCCGATGCCGTTTCGATCTGGCTTCAATCGTCCTTCCCGCGCCGCGTGACGCTTCGGAGCTCGTAGAGGATCTCGAGAGCCTCCCGGGGCGATAGGTCGTCGGGATCGATCGCACGCAGACGACTCACCACGGGATGCTCCACCTGGAACATCGACAACTGGTCGGGGGGCGCCTCGGATTGCGGCCGATGCGAGCCGTGGCGACCGAGGCCTTCCCCTCCACCGCTATGTGTTCCCTCCAACTCAGTCAGAAGTTCCCGCGCTCGCAGGACGATCTCGTCGGGGAGACCCGCGAGGCGAGCCACTTGGATTCCGTACGAACGGTCGGCTCCGCCCTCCGCCAGTCTACGCAGGAAGACGATCTCGTCCCCGACCTCACGCACCGACACGTTCATGTTCTTCACGCCGTCGAGCTGGTCCCCGAGCTGAGTCAATTCATGGTAGTGAGTCGCGAAGATCGTCTTGGCCCCGATGTGCTCATGGATATGCTCCGTGACCGCCCACGCGATCGACACGCCATCGTACGTAGACGTTCCGCGTCCGATCTCATCGAGAAGGACGAGGCTGCGATCCGTCGCTCCATGGATGATCGCCGCGGTCTCGCTCATCTCCACCATGAACGTCGATTGGCCCCGAGCGAGGTTGTCGGAGGCTCCGACCCTTGTGAAGATTCGATCCGAGATCCCCAATCGCGCCGAATCCGCCGGTACGAAGGAGCCGATCTGACTCAGAAGCTGAATGAGCCCGATCTGCCGGAGAACAGTGCTCTTGCCCGCCATGTTCGGCCCGGTCAGCACGATGATTCGGCCGACCTCGTCCAGCACCATGTCGTTGGGTATGAACTCCGCGCGCGGCATCATCGTCTCGACGACGGGATGTCGGCCCGCGCGGATCTCCATGTCGAAACCGTTGTGGACCTCAGGACGCACGTATTCCTGGCGCACGGCGACGTGCGCGAAGGTCGCGAGTACGTCGAGCGCCGCGATCCGTGCCCCCGCGTCCTGCAGCCGCGGGACCGCGGTCGCCACCTGTTGGCGCACCTTCGTGAAGAGCTCGACCTCGAGACGCCCGATGCTGTCCTCGGCGCCGAAGACCTTCTCTTCCCACTCCTTCAACTCGGGCGTGAAGTATCGCTCGGCGTTGGTGAGTGTCTGCTTACGCACGTAGTCGTCGGGAACGCGGTCGATGTTCGTCTTGGTGACCTCGAGGTAGTACCCGAAGACCTTGTTGAAGCCGATCTTGAGCGACCCGATGCCGGTGCGTTCCCGCTCGCGCACCTGTAGGCCGGCAATGAACTCACGCGCACCGTCCCGGACGGCCCGAATCTCGTCCAACTCTTCGGACCAGCC
>JADFLD010000026.1 GCA_022564535.1 Gemmatimonadota bacterium | reverse complement strand
CCCGGGGTGCGACCGGATTGCGCGCGGTAGCGCGCGATAGCGCGCGATAAGACGCGGTTGCCTCACTAGCTAACCCGACGATTGTCAGTTCTTGAGTGTCGGATCGAGGCGTTTGGCGGCGTCTGGATCGACCCGATCCACCTCGTCAATGTCCAATCGCAGCTTCCGCTCGCTCACCCACTCCGCTGCGTACGCGCCGCTGTCGATTGCGTCCAGGCATGTGCGTTTCTCCATGTCGAATATCTGCTCGAGGATCGCAGACTCGGTGAGCTGACCGACCGAGGACTCGGTTGGCACATTGAAGATTTCCGCATCCGTCTGAAGATCGTTCTCGCCCAGTGTCGTCAGCACACCTTGAAACACGTGTTCGGCTCGGAGCATGCGTCCAGCTCGTGCCCCGGTTTCGGCCTCGGCGTAGCCAGCCGAGGTGAGCTGCATTTCATCTAGAAGCGTCTGGATTTGCACTCGCTCGAGGACGATCAGCGCATTGGAAACCTTGAAGTCGGTGATCATCATGTCCGCAAGCGCGTAGATCAACGGCTCGAGTTCGTCACGATCCGAATTGAACGCGAGCGGAAAGATCGCGACGGACCGAAGGGTAACTTCGCCGCCCGCCGTGATTTCCTGCTCCTGCGCCAGCGCTTGCTGCGCCTGGGCCCTCAGCAGGTTCCGCCCGATCATCGTGAGGCGCGTGCGGACCTCGTCTCGCGCCGGGGCCGAGGCCCCTAGAACGAGGTACCTGTTGTACGCCTCACGGGCCGCGGACCAATCGCGCAGTTCCTCCTGTACCATCCCGAGATAGAGGAAGACCGGACCCGATTCGTTTCCGTCATCGACGGCCCCCTGGAGGGAAACCCGTGCCGCCTCGTAGTCCGCGTCTTTGAAGAGGGCCATTCCCAGTTCGACCCGCAGATCTGTGTCCTGCGGAGAGGCTGCGACCTCCTGCTCGAGTCGAGGGATGTCGACCGGCTCGACTTCGGGGAGTCCCGAGGCACAGGCGGAGAGACCCAACCCTGCGAAGAGGAGAAAGAAGCGCCTCGGTTGGCGTACTGAGGCATGCATCATGGGCAGAGCTCCTTGGGGAGCGACGAGTCATCGCGAGACGAAACGGGTTTCGGTGAGGACGCGAAGAATCTTCTCGCATCCCCGTTGGTACCATCATAAACTATAGGAGCAGGCTAAGGGGCGGGCAAAGGGTTTCTTCCCTGATTTGCCCGCATTCTTGCCTCATCCGGCTAGAGGTGGCTACGATCTCTGGCCTCGGAGAACGGAATGTCTAATAGCAAGATCGTCCTAGCTGTCGCGTTCGGCGTCTTCACGTTTGGGGTGACGACCGCCTCGGCGCAGGCCCGCGACGTTCCCACCGTCGCCGTCATGGACTTCACGAGCTTCATGATGGGCAACGCGGGGGCTGCCGTGAACCTGGGCAAGGCCGTCGCCGCCATGCTGGTTACGGAGTTCAGTAACCGCGAGGGGATGCACGTAATCGAGCGTGCCCAGCTCAACCAGCTGCTTCGCGAGCAGGATCTGAATCTTTCGGGCCGCATCGAGGAGGCCGACGCCATCGAGGTCGGCAAGATGCTCGGGGTCCAATATGTCTTGCATGGCCAGGTGACGAGCATTGTCGACAACCTCCGCATGGACATCCGGGCGGTCGACGTCGAGACGTCCGAGATCGTCGCGGTGCTGAAGAAGTCGGACAAGACCAGCGAGCTCTTTGCAGTCGTGATCGCCCTGGCGGACGAGTTCGGCCGAAAACTGAATCTCACGCCGCCGTCTGCGCGGGCCCACGTGGAGCCGACTCCGGTTTCAGCCATAATCGAGTTCAGCCGGGCGGTGGACCTCGAGGATCGCGGAGAGACCGAGAGGGCGATCGAGCGCTATGAGGCGACCCTCGAGATTCATCCCCCGCACGAAGGCGCACAGCGCGCTCTCGGGCGCTTGCGAGGAGGCACATAGAATGAGATCCCGTCCGTCAGCGCGCGGGGCGAGGCCGGCGGTGTTGTTCTTCGCCGGCTTGTTGCTACTGCCTCTTGGTTCTACGGCGCAGGAAATCGTCTTCGAGGGTGACCGTCCCCGCATGATGGTGTTCATCCAGGAAGAGGGGCGCGGCAAGGTCGCGTCCAGAGAGATGACGTCGTTCCTGCGGGAGGCCGGCTTCCCGGTGATCGATCCTGCGCTTGCGATCGACGAGGCGTCGCAGGCGTTGGTCACGGCGGCGATGAACGGTAACGACGGTGCCGCCACACAGCTCGGCCGTGACTGGGGGGCCCAGGTCATCATTCTCGGGGTGGCCGACTATGCCACGAGGGAATCTCCCGGTGGGGGCTCGCTGATCACGGCGACGACCGAGGTCGCCGTACGGGCGCTGCGGCTCGACCTGGGTGAGGTCGTCTCAGACGCCGTCGCCGACGCGCGAGCCATTGAGGCGACCGGTCAGGCGGCACGGGCCAAAGCGATCCGGGCGGCTACGCAGGAGGTCATCGGCAAATTCATTGGAGCGGTCCTGAACGACTGGGAGGAGCGCTCCTGGCAGGAAGACTCCTACTGGGTGCCGGATCCGGGCTCGATTCAGGAGTCGGCCGCACGGACCGCGAGCGCGGCGACGGGAGGAGTGGGCGTAGCTCCTGGGCTGGCGGTGCTGTCGGCGGAGGTCCTGCCGGCGGAAGGCGACGTGGCCACACGTGGCATCGGCGTAGTCCGTCGCAACCAGGGCGGTTCCTCGAGCGTCCAGAACGTCGTGCGCCTCGAGGGCGTGGTCATCGGCGACGCGACCAGTGTCCAGGTCCAGGGCCAGCCGGCCCAGATCGAGTCGATGACCGCGGAGGAGATCGCGCGACTGGGCTTGAGTGGGTCGGACGTGCGTCGCTTCAGTCGTGAGTTCACGCTCCCGATCAGCCAGGATAGCGTCCTGATCGTCGCTGAGGGTGCCGGGGGGCAAACGACGCAAACGTTCGCCGCGCCCCGTATCGACAAACGGTGGGCGGTCGTCATCGGCGTCGGTAAGTATCAGTCCGACGACATTCCCGACCTGGAGTTCGCCACTTCGGACGCACGGGCCATGAAGGAGTTTCTGGAAAGTGACGCGGCGGGTCCGTTCGACGAGGTCTTGTACCTGGAGAACGAGCGTGCGACGGGGGCAGCCATGCGGGAGGCGCTCTTCGTTTTTCTGCAGCAGGCCGACTGGGACGATCTCGTGCTCATTTATTACGCGGGGCACGGCGCGCCCGACCCCGGCCGGCCGGACAACCTCTATCTGCTTCCGACGGACGCGGACCTGGGTTCACTCGCCGCGACCGGCTTCCCGATGTGGGATGTGAAGACCGCCCTACGCCGTCAAATCGCCGCCGAGCGGGTCATCGTCATCGCCGATGCCTGTCACGCCGCGGGTACCGCTGACGGCGATGTCGTGGGCGGTGGAGCGTCGAACCACATTGCCGGCGGCTTCCAAGGCCTGTTTACGCCTTCGCGTCGACTCATGATGACCGCCGCGGACACCAACGAATTCAGCCTCGAGGACGAGCGCTGGGGCGGTCACGGGGTCTTCACCCACTTTCTGCTGGATGGGCTCCACGGTGCGGGCGACCTCGACGGCAACGGCATCGTGACGTTCACCGAGCTGTTCGAGCACGTCAGTGTGAACGTGCGCGCCGCGACGAATGGACGTCAGAACCCGCAGCGGAGTGGGTTCGGAGACATCCCGTTGGCCGTCGTAGGGGGCGGAGGGAGTTCCTAGGGAACCTCTTCCCTTAGTAGCCCCCGGCGAGGGGCTCCGGCTCGAGCGGCAGGCATGCTTCCTCGACGGCTTCCGTGAGCCGTTCCTTCGTGAGTGGCTGCAGGAGGATTGAACGCGCACCCGCCAATTGAGCGATCTGTAACTTGTGCGGAGTCTGTCCGGAGACTGCTACGATCGACGCGTCCCGGTCCATGCCTTTCAACGCTGAGATCAACTCTATCCCGTCACCTCGCGGCATCTGGATATCGGTCACCACGGTCCTGGTTGAGCCGGAGCAAGGTTTTTGTGGCTGCGCTCGCGAGGATATCCGTCTCGCGGATTGATAGATGCCACCGAAGAAGAGCGGCACAAGTAAAGTGCGCCCCTCGGTAAGGGCAGCATGAGTTTCGTGTGTATGGGTTGCTGTGGCACGGCCCTGACGCTCGCCTCCGGCTAGGATCCCTCAATCGAGGACGTGTGCTTGCCTGGCTGAACGTCATAGAAAGTCAGATCCTTTTCCTCCTCGACGCTCCGCTGAAGGGTCCATTCGTTGTCGAATAGAATCAGTGGAGCGCCATCGGAATCTTCTACCTGACGCCGCCCATAGGCGGATGCAATTTTTTTGATGGCGGGCTCGGGCCCCCGCACCCAGCGAGCGCAGTGAAACGGGAGGGTCTCCAACCGGGCGGTCACGTTGTACTCCCTCTCGAGGCGGTCGAGGAGGACATCGAACTGCAGGTGCCCCACGGCGCCAACGATCGGAACCGGACCGGTGATAGACGGGGCGAAGAGCAGCAGAATGGTGCCCTCCTCCGCGAGATGGCGGAGTCCTCGGTCGAGATGTTTTCGCCGAAGCGCGTCGTCGATGCGGATTTGGGCGAAGTGCTCCGGAGAGAAGCGGGGCACACCCGGGTATTCGATCTTCCCCCCGATGGCGATCGTGTCCCCAACCCTCAAGCTGCCTCGGTCGAGCAAGCCAACGACGTCTCCCGCGACGACTTCCGACTCGGCGTGAGAGCGCTCCCGCGCCATGAACTCTTGCGGCTGTGCCAAGCGGATCGACTTCCCCGTTCTGGAGACGATCGCTTCCGATCCGGGCTCGAATCTCCCGGAACATATGCGCACGAAAGCCACTCGGTCACGATGCCGAGGGTCCATGTTCGCCTGGACCTTGAAGACGAAGCCCGAGAATGGCTGCTCGACCGGATCGACGATCCCGTGGGTTCCCTCGCGGGGTGTCGGGGCGGGCGCGAGTGAGAGGAAGCGCTCCAGGAAGACGTCGACACCGAAATTCGTGAGCGCGCTTCCGAAGCAGACGGGGCTCGCCTCGCCTCTCGCGAACGCCTCGATGTCCACCGGTGTGCCCGCGACTTCGATCAACTCCACCTCTTCTCGGAGTCGGTCGACCCCTTCTACGCCGAGGGCGGACTCCAGCTGGCTCGAGGCGAGTGACACGGACGTCACAGCGGGTCTGGTCTGACCGTGGTCGTCGGTTCTTTCGTACAGAAGAACGTGGCCCGTCATCCGATCGTACACGCCGACGAACTGCCCGTCCTTGCGGACGGGCCAGGTTGACACGAAGCAGTCGATCCCCAGTTCCGACTGCACGTCGTCGAGAAGTCCGATTGGGTCCTCTCCGACCCGGTCGCACTTGTTCACGAACGTAAAGATCGGGAGACGACGTTTCCTGCAAACGCTGAACAGTTTCCGTGTCTGGGTCTCCACGCCCTTTCGGTTGTCGAGCAGCATGATCGCGCTGTCGGCCGCCATCAGCGCCCGATACGTATCCTCCGAGAAGTCTTGGTGGCCGGGGGTGTCGAGGAGGTTGATCCTGAATCCCTGGTAGTCGAAGTGAAGCACGCTCGCCGTGATGGAGATGCCGCGCTCCTTCTCCATGTCGAGCCAGTCGGACGTCGCGTGTCGAGCAGCGCGACGCGACTTGACCGACCCCGCTGTACGGATCGCGCCGCCGTAGAGAAGCAGTTTCTCGGTGAGCGTCGTCTTGCCTGCGTCGGGGTGGCTGATGATGGCGAAGGTGCGTCGCCGCGCGATCTCCTGTTCGAGAGACGCGCTCATCAATGCTCGTCCTCGGCGCGGCTCGACGACTCCACAAACATTTCGGCTATGAGTGCGGCCGCCACGCCGACTCCGGCGGCGGCCGATGATATGCGATTCATGGCCGGAAGAAAGTCGAGTCCGTCCCCGTGCGCTACCCCGAGTATTTCGCTAGTTCTCACGTTCTGGAATCCATCCCCGGTGAAATTGGAGTCGATGTTGAGCACACCCCATGAGAACGCCCAAACGCTGATGAGTCTGTATGACCTCCGAAGGGACCCCAAGCTGCGGGAGGCCAGAGACTGGTGCATTCGCGAGTTCAATCCGACCTCCCCCGACGACGTGGTCTCCACGCTGCAATCGGACAACGGTGTCTTCCTGAGAATGGCTACTGGTTACTGGGACATGGCGGCGACGTTCGTCGTGCACGGGGCCCTCGATACGCCGATGTTCTATGCGACCTGCGGGGAGATGCTTGCGCTGTACTGCAAGGTGGAACACATGATCGAGGAGGTGCGGGAGGTCACGGGTCAGCCGAGCCTTTTCCAACATGTGGAGCAGGTAGCGGCCGAGTGGCCGGGTGCGGCCGAGCGCATGGCCGGGATGAGGCAATACTTCGCGGATCTCGCCTCGAGCGGCTGAGGCACGATGCTCGAGCAGATCATTCCGTTCCGGTATCTCTCGCCGGAGCAGCGGGACGCGCTGCGCGCGGATTTGACCGAGTGCGTGTTCCAGGCCGACGAAGTGCTCATCGAGCAGGATGACGAGTCGGATAAGCGTGTCTTTCTCCTCGCGGAAGGCTCCGTTCGGGTGATGGACCGAGATTCTGGACGGCGTGGTCGCTCCAGGATCGTGACGACGGGCCACTACATCGGCGAACGGGCCGCGCTCTTCGACGAGCGAAGAGGACAGGAGGTGCGGGCCGTGGATCGGGTCCGCGCGCTCACGATGTCGGGCGAACGCTTCCTCCGGCTCGTCCACGAGTCGACCCCCTTCGCCCAGGCGCTGGGCAGCATCCTTCGAGACAAACAGGGGATCTTCGCGCCGTTCGATCGCTTCCACGTCGAGCTCCTGCGCGCCGTGGCGAGAGGCTCGGTCGATCTGCAACGACTCCTTCCGTTCTATCGGGAGCTCGATCCCGCGCTGCATCCCCACGCTTCTACGAGGGACGTGATCGACTTCGGGGCCCTCACGTATGCGGTGCGGCGGCTTCCCGAAAACGTCACCAGAACCTTGTCCTTCTACCTGACCGGCGTCTTGCCGGAGTTGTATGCGAATCCCGATGAGCGATTTCTCTCCGTCCCGACGTCTGCGCGAAGGAGGGCCATCTATGAGATGATCCCGGGCAAGAACATGGTACTGGTGCGGGATGGTGTCTCGGACCTCGTCGATCTGATCACGTGCCTCTGTCTCTATTCGATCGAGGCGAAGAAGATTCGGCGCCGGGTTCGAGACCGGGGTGGCTTCGACGCCCTGTCGGATGCGGACGTCGAGCCCTTGAAGGCGATCTGGCCCGACGATACCGCGGAGAGGGTTCGTGAGATCGCGCTGCATCACGAGGACTTCCGTATCGAAGTCCACAAGGAGCCTAACAACTACAACAGCGCACACGCCGAGTCGTGGTGTACTCAGATCGCGCGGGCGACCCGTGAGTTGTTGGGATTCGATCCGACGGATTTGCCCGACGACCTCCCGGTTCACGTCATCAGCAGCAATACGCACTCCGTACAAAATTGTCTGAGTTCATGGGTCAGGGAGAACGCAGGCGCCATTCTCGAGTGGGGGCGCACGTCCGGTCACATGCTTGCGGAGGAGGAGTGGCATGAGGAATACGACCTCGTGTGCGCGCTCACTCCAGACTATTTGAGGGGCGGGCCCGGCGACGTGAAGGTGCGGGCACGGGCCGAGAGAGAGTCCGGAATCCTGACGCTGGAATGGACGGCATTCACCGGAATCGCGGTCCAACTCATCGACACGTCGAAGCTCGCGTGGAGCGAAATGGACCCCGGCATTCCCGATGGGCCGCCGAGTCGCCCCTCGTTGATCGTGAACATCGACTACGCGTTCGGTGAGCAGGCGGAACACATCGTCGCGAATCTGGCGTCGCTGTTCGGTCGAAACCTCAGCAGCGTCAGCGTTTTGGGGAAGGCCGGAGGCCTTGTGGGTGAGCGAGGCGACATACTCGTCGCCTCCGGCTTCGTCGAGCAGTCGCGAGACTACTACCACGCGATTCCAGGTGGGCAGATCGTAGACGTGGAGCGGCTTCGGTCTCGTACGCCCGATCGGAGCGTCCACGTTGGCAACATGCTCACGGTGACCGGCACGCTGATGCAGAATCGCACGATGCTTCACTTCAATCGTCATATCTGGCGCTGTATTGGCCTGGAGATGGAGGGGGCGTTCTACCTGCGCCATCTCGCCCAATCCATGAGCCGCGGCGCGATCGCCGACGATTTGGGCCTCCGCTTCCTCTACTACACGTCCGACCTTCCTCTGCGCCACGATGCCAACCTGTCCGCACGCCTTCGGGCGGCTGAAGGTGTACCGCCCCTCTACGCGATCACGCGAGAGGTACTGACTGGCATTCTGGAAACTGCGGAAAAATGACCGACCTCCTTCAGCTGCCCTGGGTACAACGCCTAGCGTTCGTCATCGGAGGGATCCTGCTGGGCTACCTCATCGAGCGTCTCGTCATGAAACAGGTGCTCAAGCTGGCGTCTCTGAGCCGCTTCAAGTGGGACGATCTCGCGGTCGAAGCACTCCGCGGACTGCCGACCGTCTGGCTCGGGACGGGTGGCGTGTACCTCGCGCTCACGGTGGGCGACACCGAACCGGTGGTCGCGAGCGTTGTGCAGAGCGTTTTGATGATTGTCCTGGTCGGCTCCGTGGTAGTAGGGGGCATGCGGCTGGCCGCGGGCGCCGTCGAGTTGCTCTCCACGCGTTCTCCGGGGGCGATTCGCTCGCCTACGCTGGTGGTGCATCTTGCCCGCGGGGCGGTCGCGGTGCTCGGCATCTCCATCGTCCTGGGGAATCTCGGGATCGACATCACGCCCCTCATCACCGCGTTTGGCATCGGCGGCCTCGCCGTCGCCCTGGCCTTGCAGGACACACTCGGCAACCTCTTCGCCGGAGTGCAGATCATTCTATCGAGACAGGTGCGCGCAGGGGATTACATCCAACTGAGCTCCGGAGAAGCGGGATGGGTCACCGATGTGAAGGGCCGGAGTACCACGATTCAAACGTTTCCCGACGGGAATCTCGTCGATGTGCCGAACTCCCTTCTCGCGTCGTCGATCGTGAAAAACTTCAGCTTTCCACGCCCATCACTTTGGGTGAGCATCGAGGTTGGGGTGAGCTACGACAGCGACCTCGAGGAGGTCCAACGTGTCACACTCGAGGTCGCGGCCGAGGTACTCAAGGAGATCGACGGAGGACTGCCAGAGGAGAAGCCTGTGTTTCTGTTCCACACATTTGCCGACTCGAGCATCAACTTCGAGGTGCGGATGATGGTGCGTGAGTTCAGGAGTCAGGGACCGATCAGGCACGAGTTCATCAAGCGCCTGCACAGGCGGTTCGGCGACACGGGCATCGAGATTCCATTCCCGATCCGGACCGTTGTCATGCAATCTCCGGGCGGTAGCGACTGATCCTAGCAGCCCGTGCTAGCAATAGAGTGAACCGCTACTACCAGAGGCTGTTAGGGATGGTCGTCCGCCGGGTTACGCTCCCGGATGCACGTGGAACTTCACCCGCGTGTGCTCCCACTCCAGGACGATGTCACCCATCGTGCCATCGGCCGTCGGCTCGAAGCGGTACCTGAGCGTCTCCACCATCTCGTCCATGGACTCCGGGGTGGCTGTGAAGCTTCCGACTTCATTGGCGCGCACGGCGTTGTCGATCGGAATGCCCCAGCGCTCCCAGTTGGAGTTGAGAAAGAAGCGCCACTCGTCCTCGTTGGCGACTGCGTAGAGGGAGTAGCTGCCCGCTTCGAGCGAGACGCCGCCGACCGAGGCGGGGCCACTCAGATGGATCGTGGTGGGTTCGTTTGCGCCGACCCGTTCGGGCTGCCCGTAGACGAGTAGGCCTCCCATGATGTCGCGACCACGCGCCGAAGGGGCACCGTAGCAAAGAAGTGCCGAGTTGCCGCCGATGCTCAACTCCGTCTCGCGGAGGGGGCTGGGACGCTCTCGCGACTCCGCTACCGAGCCTCGCGCTACATAGCAGGAGAGGGCATCGCCTGCGGCCACGTCCATGTCGCTCGAGTTCGCTTCACCCATCGCCTCTTCACCGCCGCATGAGGCGATGAGGAGGGTTGCGGCCAAGAGGGTGGGAAAGGTCCTGATGAAGCGCATGATTCTCCTGCTGGCTACCGGGTCGAGAAGGACTGATGGGCGGGAAGCTATCAGAGCCCGGTCCTTTTTCAAGTCACTGAATGGGCGCCCTCGAGGCTCCCGCTGCGACCCATGCGGACGCATGGGAATCCCTCCCGAGCTGCCGGGGGGCTCGCGCTCGCGGATCGCTCGGCAATTCGTTCGCGCTTGCTCCGCGACCGCGTGAAACCTATCTGTACTGACCCCTTGCCGCTCTTTCGGAGGTAGCAGCGTGGCGAATGAGCCGCGGCTCGCCGTCGAGTCGATCGCCGGTCAACGCCCATATCAGGAAGACTCGGTCTTCGCTGAGACCCTATCAGACGGTCGCGTTCTCGTGGCTGTCGCCGACGGAATGGGGGGGCACGCCGCGGGCGAGGTGGCGAGCGCACTGGCTCTCGAGACGCTCGTGGCGGCCGTGGAGGACGGTGAGGACCTCGATGTCGCGGTGACGCTGGCGAACACGCGGGTGCACGAAATGGCGAGGGACCCTGGTAAACAGGGGATGGGGACGACCCTCGTTGTGGCGCTGATTGAGGACGGCGAGTTCATCATAGCGAACGTGGGCGACAGTCGTGGCTATCTACTGTCCGGCGACGGAATCCGTCAGATCACGGACGATCATTCCTTCGTGGCCGAGGCGGTGAAGCGCGGCCAATCGGAGGAGGAGGCGATGGCGACGCCGTGGAAGGACGCCTTGACACGTTCGATCGGCACGGAGGAGCACGTGGAGGTCGACGTCTTCGGCCCGTTTCCGGTCCAAGACGACATGGCACTACTGATCTGCTCCGACGGTCTGTACAAGACGCTCAGCGACGACGACCTGCAAAGGATCTTCAGGCGATCCGGTGGGCCGCGTGGAGCGGCGCAGTCGCTGGTGTCGTCCGCGCTGGAGAGCGGCTCGGACGACAACATCTCCGTGGTCATCGCCGAATACGGGGAGGTGCCCCGGGAGGTCGCTCAAGGGACGATGCCCCTCTCGTATGTCCCGGACCCGGAGCTGGACGACGAGCTCGGGTCCGCGCAGTCT
>JADFLD010000314.1 GCA_022564535.1 Gemmatimonadota bacterium | reverse complement strand
GGTGTCGGACGCGGCCAGCCATCCCTCGACAAGCAACCGATCCGGGATTGGCTCGGGACGCTGGACTGGGACAAGAAACCGCCACCTCCCGATCTGCCCGACGAAGTGGTTCAGGCTACCTCCGACCGATACGTCGCTGTCTTCCAGCGGCTGACGGAAACCGCGTTGGCCGACTACGAGCCACCTCGCTTCGGGAACGACCCGTGAGCTTCGCTCGCGAGGGCTACCCGTTCGCCGGTGCCAGCCTCCTCCTCGCGGGCGTGTGCTGGGCAGGGGTATGGATGGGCGAGGGTGGTGGCGTATTGAAAGGGACCGCCTGGATCCTGTCCGCTGCGGCGGTGTTCGTGCTCTGGTTCTTTCGAGATCCGGACCCCAGCCTGCCCTCCGACGCCGACCTGGTCGTCGCTCCAGGTCAGGGGAAGATCGTCGCCATCCAAGACGTCGAAGAGCACACCTTCATGGCCGGTCCGGCGCGGAAGATCTCCATCTTCTTGAGCGTGTTCGACGTTCACGTCCAGCGTGTGCCCGTCAGCGGAACGGTCGAATTCCAGGCGTACGATCCGGGGAAATACGTGGCTGCCTGGCTGGAGAAGGCGTCGGACGACAACGAGCAGGCGTCGCTCGGCATCGCGACCGAAAAGGGGCGGGTGCTCGTTCGGCAAATCGCGGGCCTGATCGCGCGCCGCATCATCACCGATGCGTCGAAGGGTGACAGCGTCGAGCGGGGCAAGCGGTTCGGTCTGATCCGCTTCGGCTCGCGCGTGGACCTCTTCGTCCCGATGCATTGGGAGGTCCTGTGCGCGGTCGGCGACAAGGTCCGCGTTGGGACGACCGTGATCGCCCGCCAGATGGAGGAGCCCACGTGACCGTGCGCTCCCCTCGGCCACCAGGCCGCCAAACGCTGCAGAAGGGCATCATCATCCTGCCCTCCGCATTCACGCTGGGCAACCTATTCTTCGGCATCTACGCGATGGTGGCGGCCTCCAAAGGCGATTTTCTCTGGGCCGGATGGTTCATAGCCATCGCCGGCGCCCTCGACGTGCTCGATGGCAGCGTCGCCCGCTTCACGAGGACAGGCACCGCTTTCGGAGCCGAGCTCGACTCACTCGTCGACGCGATCTCGTTCGGTGTGGCGCCAGGATTTATCCTCTTCTCTCTGTTCTTCTCGGACACCCAGTGGAGTTGGGTCCTCTCGTTCGTCTACGTGACCGCGGTCGTGGTTCGGCTCGCACGATTCAACATCGAGCAGGGTGGTGAGGCCAAGCGCTACTACCATGGACTCCCCTCTCCCGCCGCGGGAGTGACGCTCGCGTCGTACTACCCGTTCAGCCAAACGGCCTTCTTCCAGACGTACCTGGGCGACTTGCCGTGGCCGCAGATCATGGGCATCGGCATGATGCTGCTCGGCATTCTGACGGTGAGCCATGTTCCCTACGCGAAGTTCCCGAAGATCGGGCTACGCTCCGTCGGGGGCGTCGCGAACACCGTGATGGTGCTGGGGGCCCTCTTCCTTGCACTGTCGGTGCCCAGCCACTTCTTCTTCTCAGCGGGTATGCTGTACATCACCTGGGGCCTCGTGAAGTCCGTGCTGCTCGGGCTTCTCGACCGGCTTCCCGGCGGCGACCCGCTTCTCGACGAAGACGAGGACGAAGTCGCCGCTCGTGCCGACGTGCGGCCGCTCGACTACGGCTCTCTCAGCCCGCGTAGCCGTAGACCGACGCCCATCACCCATGACGAAGATCTGGAGGATCACGTTTGAGCCAATATCGACTGGAAGTCCGCGTCACGCCGCGGGCTGGACTCCTCGACCCTCAAGGCAAGGCGATCCATCACTCCCTCAACGCGCTCGGTTGGGAGGGAGTTCGTGACGTTCGCGTCGGCAAAGCCCTGTACATCGACCTCGAGGCCGACTCGTCGGAGCACGCGTTGGAGGCGGCTGACGCCATGTGTCGAAAGCTGCTCGCGAATCCCGTGACTGAAGACTTCGCGATCTCGCTGGTCGATGAGGCGGCGGGTGCGCGGTCGTGAACGTCGCGATCGTCACCTTCCCGGGCTCGAATTGTGATTACGACCTCTACAAGGCCGTGCAGCAGGTGGGCGCCGACGCCACATTCGTATGGCATCGTGAACGCGGTCTCGACGGATACGACGCGGTGCTCCTGCCGGGCGGATTCTCGTACGGCGACTACCTCCGCGCCGGCGCCATCGCGCGTATGAGCCCGGTGATGGAAGACGTCGTGGCGTTCGCCAACGCCGGAGGACCCGTGCTCGGCGTCTGCAACGGGTTCCAAATCCTCTGCGAAGCCGGGCTCCTACCCGGCGCTCTCGTGCGAAACGCGCAACTCCGGTTCGAGGGTAGGGACGTCTTCATGCGCGTGGACCGAAACGACACCCTCTTCACCTCTGACTACGCCGCCGGGCAGATTCTCCGCATTCCAATCGCCCATGGCGAGGGAAACTACGAGGCAGACGCAGAAACGCTCGACGCCCTCGAGGCCGAAGGGCGGATCGTATTTCGCTACGTGGACGTGGACGGTGACGCGACGGAAGCGGCGAACCCGAACGGCTCGTGGCACAACATTGCCGGCATCATGAACGAAGCGGGCAACGTCCTGGGCATGATGCCGCATCCGGAGCGCGCCATGGAGGACGTACTCGGCTCTACGGACGGCGTCGCCCTCTTCACCTCTCTTACCTCCGCCCTGAGCCCTACCCCCTGACACACTCCACGAAGACGAGCGACGATACCGTGAGCACAGCCGACGGCCCGGCCACGGAGACACCGGTCCTCCCTAGGGACGGCGACCCAGAGATCACCGCGGAGGTCGTGGCGGATCACGGGCTTTCGGAAGAAGAGTACGAGAGCGTCTGCGAGATCATGGGGCGCACGCCCACCTATACCGAGCCCGGTGTC
>JADFLD010000313.1 GCA_022564535.1 Gemmatimonadota bacterium | reverse complement strand
ATTCCAACTGGTTATAAAACCGTCCGGGTCGATCGTCGCGATGGAACTTTGGCCGCGGGAGATAACCTCTTCTTTATTGATGGTGACGGAGGGGGCCGCATCGCCAACGTCTCGTGCGGCAAGATGTCGACACGCCGTTCCTGGCCGTTCACCGTGAGCGTGATGAGACGCTCCGTTCCGCTCTGGTAGGCGACCGCGCCCAAGAGGCTCGTGCCGCGGAACAGATAGCCGGCCGAGGACACTGTCGCCCCGGTCGCGATGACACCTTTGATGAAGGTCCTCCTGGAATATTTCTGTTCCAAGAGACCCACCGGATCGGCCTGGCCCATCGAGCACTCCTGCGCCTGAGGCAAGTATGGATTCGGTCAAGATACGGGGGGACGGGCACGTGCGCGAGGCGTGCTGCGTCCTGCGTGGCCGGGTTCGGTACGGGTCGCTTTGGACGTGGCCGAAACCCGTGTCGCCCGTGCTTGATTGGGCCTGCGTCCTCCGCGATCATGGGCCCATGGGTTTCCTCCGCTGCTGCCCCGCGCCGTTCCTCGCGCTCGCCTGCGCGACGGTGGCGCATCCCTCGACAGCGCTCGGGCAACGCGCGTCTTTCGGTCCCCTGACCTCCGAGGAGGGCGCTCCTCTTCAGCGCATCTCCTACACGCCCATGATGGAAGGTGCAGATGTGGTCGGCCCGGGAGAGGCACGCGTGGACGTCTGGCTGGGCTTTTCCAATGTCTTCGAGCAGGACTCCTCCGCGACGCACGTCCTCTTCCTCGACATGGAGCGCCTGATCAGCACGATTGGCCTACGTTGGGGAGTGACCGCCTCGGTCGAAGTCGGCGGTCGGATCACGCTGGAAACGACCGGGCCCGGAGCCCTTGATGCCGTGATCCTCGGATGGCACAACCGCCTGGGCTTCGGCAACGCGAATCGCGATCGCTTCCCCGAGGGCGTCTATCGGCAGCGCCTGACCGACGGAAAGAATCGAACCTTCCTAGACATTCCGCGGACGACGCTGGGATTCGAAGACATCCGCTTCTTCGGAAAGTGGAAAGCGCTCGAGTCCGCAGATCGACGGAGCGTGTTGAGCCTGAGGACCGTCGCGAGGATTCCCGGCGACTCCAACCTCGCCGGCGACGAACGCGGCGACGTGGCTCTGATGGCGCTGGGCAGACTCGGCATGGGTGCGTGGTACGCCCACGTGATGCTGGGGGGAGCGACGGTGCGTGCATCGCCAGAGCTCGCACCGATTCTGAAGGACGCGAGCGCGTTCTTCACGCTCGCGTTCGAACGCTCGCTCGGTCCCCGCATCGCCGCACTCGTGCAATTCCAGACGCAGTCCGCGATCCTGCGCTCGTTCGACCACCGCGAGCTCGACCGGGCTCCGACGAGCCTCCTGTTCGGGTTGGCGGGTCGCTGGGGTGACTCGTGGCGATGGGACGCGAGCTTTCAGGAAGACGTCCCGGCCGATACGCCCGCCGTAGACTTCACGATCGGCCTGCGGGTCAGTCGCACCTGGTAGCGAAGCGGCTCAGCGCATTCGACGGAACAGATCGATGTGAGCCTCGACGATGCGTCGACGGGCCGTCTCGTCCGGTTCCAACGACGAGTCACCCTCGACCGACGTGCCTCCGAGTGCGATCCCGTCGCTTCGCGGCTGCATGTGTACGAAGCCTCCGGCCGACGGACTCCCCGTGCCGAAGGTCGAGTAGTCGACCTCCGGTTGCGGCATCAGGAGCGTCAACTGCCCCTTCAGCGGTGTAAGCTCATCGTCGCCGACCAATGCGCTCGCCCCCAAGCCTGTGCAGTTCACGATGACCGCTTCCTCGAGCGCGGCGACGTCCCGGAGCGAATCGAACGTCCGAATGACGATCCTCGCCCCCGCGTCACGCACGTCGGCCACCAGGCGTTCGAGGTAGACCGACGGCTCGATCCGCAGTGAGGGGCGCATGATCGCGTACCGGGTCGGGAACGGATGCTCGCCCGGTCCTAGCACGAGCGATCCGGGGCGCAACTCCTCCGGGAGGAGGGGCGCTCTCGTCGAGCCATCCTCCCCCGCCCCGGACACTCCGGGTAGCGAGTTTCGCAGGGAGTACCCCTCGAGCCACGAGACTCCGTACTCTCGTCCGACGAGAAGCTGGAGCTGATGGTACGCGATCTTGGCCGCATGGCGAAACTGCGCGTCCCACGCCGCCGTTCGCCTCTCCGCCTCGACGAGGCCCGAGGTCGGCGTCCAGCTGGCGAGAGACATGTTCGACGTCGTGTTCGGCGGCACGGTCTTCGTGTAGATCGTGACTTCGAAGCCTCGTCGCTGGAGCTGCCTCGTCGTCGTGAGACCGACGACCCCACAACCGATCACGGCGGCCGTTCGCCCCAAACTCTCGAGTGCGAACTCGGCGGCGATCTGGCCGGTTCCCCACGACAGCGACATGCCCGCTCCACCGTGGCCGTAGTTTTGGATCAGCGTCCGACCGTCGAGACGCTCGGCGCGAAGAACGAAGCCCGAGGGGCGGTACGGGCGAAGTCCGACGGTCGTGCGAATGACCCGATCCCACGAAGCCCGGACAGGCGTGAGTCTTCTGTGGGGACGCAGGGCACCGACGGCTCCGAGCGCGGGAGCGCACCCTACGGTTCCGAGCGCCAGGAGTCCAAGCCCACCCTTCTGGAGTAGTGTGCGTCGATCCATGCTCCCCCCAAAAGACTACGAGTTACGACATGATAAGGACGCGCCTCGGTTGTTCGCCAACCCCGGCGCGCCTTGAAGGCACAGCTGGGGCGCGACATGTTCGGTACCGCGGTCGCTCTGCACCGCGCCGAGCGCGAAGCCCCCCCCTAGCGTGAGTTTACTGGGTTGCGAGCAGGTGTTCGTTGGCCGTGCCGTGGTGAGCCCCACGTGACACGGTTTTTCGGGTGAGCGATGTTCTTGCGGCCGTATACACAAATGCATCAGTCCGTATG
>JADFLD010000025.1 GCA_022564535.1 Gemmatimonadota bacterium | reverse complement strand
CGACGATGCCTGGATGGTTCCGCCGTACAGGCCCTGGATGAGCTCTTCGACGGCGTCGCTCGCACTGATCCCGTCGAGAAGTTCCCTCGACTCGGCCAAACGCTGCTCGTCGAACATCCCATCGATTCGCTCGAGTCGCTGGAGCTCGCTGAGTACCCTGGTGGCTGGGACCAAGCCACCTCGGCTCAGGAAGTTCGGCAGCAGGATCTTGAGAATTCCGAGGATCTCCGACTGGCGATCACGGTTCTTCGGCTCCTCGAGACGATCGAACAGCGCGCTGAGAACGTCGGCCCGGGTGTCACGCTTCAACTCCTTCTGGAGTTCGGCCCGAAGCGTCTCCATCTCGCGCGGGTCGAGAACGTAGAGCGTCGGATTGAAGTCGTCCTGCTTGACCGTCTGGCGTGCGTCTTCTTCGGCAGCGCCCGACGCGCTCTCCTCCTCTGCAGCGGCGATCTCCTCGTCTTCGGCGGCGAGGACGGCCTGCAGCTCCGGGCCCGTGTTTCCGCCGCCCGCCTCGGGGAGCACCACCCCTTCCGCAAGAAGGTCCACGTATTGGTACTTGAAGAACTGAAGGTCTTCTTCCCACAGGACCGTGAGGAGATCGTCTCCTTCCGGGACGAGCTTGCGCGCCTTCTGCAGCACACCCAGGAACTGCTCGAGCTCATTGGACTCCACGCCGGGGAGAAACGTGAGCTCCCGGACGCCATCCTTGAAGAAGAGGAACGCGAGCGAGTCGTTCCGGCTTTCCGAGCGATAGACCTCCGCCCCTCCGAGATAGATATGATCCTCGTCCAGCGACACGACGAGCTTGTCCATCTCGTTCCACAGCCCTTCGAACTCACGTCTCAGTGTCTCGACGAACCGTTTTCTGACTGGGTTATTCTCGTCGTAGAGCTGATGGGCCCGGAAGGCCTTGCCCAGAGTCACGAACAGGGAATGGACCGACTCGACCCGGAGGTCGTCCCCCTCGCTCCAGTCCGCGCCGTCTCCCGCGGCGCTCACTGGATCGAGGCTCTCATTCACGCCGGGACCTCACAGGAGGGAGCCACGGCCTTCGATCCGCGCGACGTGCGCCACGTCCTTGTCCCCACGCCCGGACAGGCAGAGGAGGATCGGACCCTCGTATCGCTCGCCCTCCGAGAGGACGTAGGCGACGGCGTGGGCCGACTCGAGGGCCGGAATGATGCCCTCCAACTCCGAGAGACGATGAAATGCACCCAGCGCCTCGTCATCCGTAACGAATGTATAGCGCGCGCGTCCCGAGTCCTTGAGGAACGAATGCTCCGGGCCGACCCCCGGATAGTCCAATCCTGCGGATACGGAGTGGGCGGGAGCGACCTGCCCGTCCGAATCCTGAAGAAGATAGCTGAGAGAGCCGTGAAGGACACCCGGAGATCCGACGGCCAGCGACGCCGAATGGCGGCCCGAATCGATGCCCTCTCCGCCGGCCTCCACTCCGACGAGTTGCACGTCCGCATCGTCCATGAACGCGTGGAATATCCCTATGGCGTTCGATCCCCCGCCGACGCAAGCGATCACCACCTCGGGAAGCCGCCCCTCCATCTCCAGAATCTGCTCACGAGCTTCGCATCCGATGACTGACTGGAAGTCCCGGACCATGCGGGGAAACGGATCCGGGCCGACGACCGAGCCGATGATGTAGTGCGTGGTCTCGACATGGGTCACCCAGTCCCGAATCGCCTCGTTCGTAGCATCCTTCAGCGTTCGCGTACCCGATCCCACCGGACGCACCTCGGCGCCGAGCAGCTCCATCCGATAGACGTTGAGCGCTTGGCGCTCCACATCCTCTTCGCCCATGTAGACGACACACTCGAGGTCGAAGAGCGCGCACGCCGTAGCGGTTGCCACGCCGTGCTGGCCGGCACCCGTCTCGGCGATGATCCTGCGCTTGCCCATGCGGCGAGCGAGCAACACCTGCCCGATGGTGTTGTTGATCTTATGAGCGCCGGTGTGGTTGAGGTCCTCTCGCTTCAGGTAAATCGCCGAGTGCCCGACCGCGTCCCCGAGCCGGCGCGCGTGATACAGCGGCGTGGGGCGCCCCACGAAGTGGGTTTGAAGGCCCCGAACCTCCTCATGGAACTCAGGATCCGACCGAGCTCGTGTGTACGCCTCGACCAGCTCGTCGAGCGCGCGCAT
This sequence comes from Gemmatimonadota bacterium, assembly GCA_022564535.1. The sequence goes on along the minus strand of JADFLD010000025.1, from coordinate 9,145 downwards.
CAGCGTTTCCGGAACGTACCGACCCCCGAAGATCCCGAAGCGATCACTCTCAGCGGATAGGGATACGGTCACGTCGGCGCCGTTCGAGGGACAGGCAGTGGAGTCGAGCTTAAGTCGACGCGATCAGTTTTCAAGCCTCCGGCGAGAACGAGGCCAGCCGCGCCGCCTCGATGAAGGACTTCACGAGCCCGGAATCCTTGACGCGGGCCGACCTTTCGACCCCGGAAGAAACGTCTACCACGTCCGGCCCGAAGCGTGCCACCGCACCACCCACCGACTCCGGAGTGAGCCCCCCGGCGAGGACGAAGTCGCATTCGGACGGAATCATCCCCCGGACGACGGCGGGCTCGAGTCGGAGGGCCACGCCCCCTCCCCCAACTACGCCCTCTCTCCACCCCTCCACGAGGAAGCCGTCCACTGCACGTCCAAATCGATCGACCATGCGGCGGAGGTCATCGACGGTGTCGGCACGCACGGCCTTCCACAGCCTCCACGCTCCGAGACGCCTGAGCTCCTCGACCTCGTCCACGGGCTCGTCGCCGTGCAACTGGATCACGGAGGCACCAATGCGGCGGGCGAGGTCCGCAGCGGTCGCAGGGGGCTCGTCGACCAGCACCGCGACCGTCGACGCGCGGATTCCCTCGACCACCGAGGCGGCAAGGTCCCGAGGGACGGTGCGCCCGAACCCCTCGGAAAGCACCAACCCGAGAAAGTCCGCGCCGAGCCCTTCTGCCAGGCGAGCGTCCTCGTTGCGCGTCAAGCCGCAGATCTTGATCCGGAGACGCTCAGACACGAGCCCGGCTCCTGTTCGGCACCCCGCACAGCGCCCCCGCCGCGCTCGCTGGGTCATCGGCCACGAGCAACGCCTCGCCGACGAGGATCGCGTCGACACCGGCCTCGGCCAGACGTTCGACATCACTTCGCTCACGGATTCCACTCTCGGAAACCACGACGACGTCTTCGGGCATTTGCTCGAGAAGGCGCAGCGTCGTCTCGAGGTCCGTGGTAAACGTCGACAAGTCGCGGTTGTTGATGCCAACGATTCCCGCTCCGAGCCGAACCGCTCGCTCGAGCTCTCGGGCGTCGTGTACCTCCACGAGAACGCCCATTCCGAGGCCGCGCGCCTCGCGGTGCAACGCTTCCAGGGCGGCGTCTCCAAGAATGCGCACGATGAGCAATACCGCGTCGGCACCGGCACACCGTGCTTCGACCAGATGCAGAGGGTCCAGCGTGAAGTCCTTCCTCAGCACGGGGATCCCGGTCGCGGCACCCGCTGCATCGAGGTCCGTGAGCGAGCCGCCGAAATACGTGCTGTCCGTGAGTACGCTGAGCGCCGAGGCGCCGGCCGCCTCGTACCCTCGCGTGAGCGCCGCCGGATCGAGCCCCAGGCGTATGGGTCCGGCCCCGGGCGAGCGACGCTTGCACTCGGCGATCAGTGAAACCGACCCGGGCCCGGCCAACGCAGCGTGGAAATCTCGGACCGGTCGGGCCGTTTCAAGACCCGCCTCGAGCTCCTTCGCCCGGGCGCGCAGGCCCTCCAGCTCCGATCGCTTCGTCTGCACGATCGAGGCGAGGACGTCGGGAAGCGAGTGATGGTCTTGCGTTTCGGGCAACGTTCGGGTAACCTTGGTTCGGTTCCTATTCGGGTTTTCCACTGTACAGAGGGAGGGTCACATGCCCCTCACGAAGCGCCAGAAGGAGATCCTCGACTACGTCGAGTCCTTCATCGACGAACAAGGATACGCCCCGAGCTTCGAGGAGATAGCCGAATCGTTCGGATACTCCTCTCTCGCCACGGTTCACGAGCATCTGAGCAATCTGGAGCGCAAAGGCTACATCCGGAAGTCTTACAACGAGAGCCGCTCGATCGAGCTTCTTGGCCAGGAAAAGGGCACTCCGGTCGTCGAGCTTCCACTGCTCGGCGCGGTCGCCGCAGGCCTCCCGATCGAGGCGATTCAGGACTCGGAGACACTGGCGGTGCCACCGGACATGATCAGCCGTCGCCGGGACAATTACGTCCTGCGGGTCGAAGGCAACTCGATGATCGAGGAACAGATCCGGGACGGGGACTACATCGTGGTACAGGCTCAGGACACCGCCGAGGACGGTCAAATGGTCGTGGCCCTGGTGGGCGGAGAGGCCGCCACCGTGAAGAAACTCTATAGGGAGCCGGATGGTAGGATCCGCCTCCAACCCGCGAACCCCACGATGGACCCGATCTTGGTGGACGCGAGCGACGTGCGGATTCAGGGTGTCGTCGTAGGGGTCATTCGAAAGTACTGACCACGGCTGCTACGCGTTCGAGGTCGTTCTCAGCGCCTCGAGCGCCGCAGCCGCAGCGCCCCCGTCGATGGTCCGCTCGGCGATTTCGACCGCCTCCGCCCAGGACTCGGCCAAGTCGGCTACGAGGATCGCGGCCGCTGCATTGACGACGACCGCCACCCGTGGAGCTCCCTCCTGGCCCTCTAGCACGGCGTTGACGATCACGGCGTTGTCCTCTGGTTCTCCACCGACCAGTCCTTCCGCCGCCACGGACTCGACACCCATTTCAGCCGGCGTGACCTCGTACTGCGAGATGCGCCCGTCTTTCAACTCCGCGACCCGGGTGGGTCCGATGGGGCTCACCTCGTCCATACCGGGCGCGCCGTGGACCACGAGCGCCCGGATGTGGCCAAGCTCCTGGAGTGCACCTGCGATCAGGTCGAGGAGGCGCACGTCGGCCACCCCGATCACCTGGCGCCGCGCCCCGGCAGGGTTGGTCAGCGGGCCGAGGATGTTCATGACGGTCGTGATGCCGAGCCCGCGGCGCACCGGGCCAACGTGACGCATCGCCGGATGCAGGAGAGGGGCGAACATGAAGACGATACCCGCCTCCGAAAGCACTTCGGCCATCCGCTCCGGCGTGAGGTCGATGCGAACCCCGAGAGCCTCCAGCACGTCCGCGCTGCCACTGCGGGAGGTGAACGACCGGTTCCCGTGCTTCGCGACGGGCGCGCCGGCGCCGGCCACAACGAACGCGGCAGCCGTGGAGATGTTGAACGTCGTCACCGATCCACCGCCCGTTCCGGCGGTGTCGACCAGAAGCGTCGGGTCGGCCGACGCGACGGGGACCATGGCGTTGCGAAGCGCGCGCACGCCCCCGGCGACCTCGGACGGAGCCAGGCCCTTCGCCCGCAAGCCCATGAGAAGGCCCGCCATCTGGATTTCGCTCGCAGAGCCGCTCATGAAGCTGCCGAACGCAGCCTCGGCCTGATCGGCCGTCAGGGACCGCCCTTCCGCTACGATCTCGAGGAGGGCCCTGAGATCCCCGTCCACGACTTCGGCGCTCATGCTCGACTCTCTTTGGGAGGGAAGGCCGAAATCCTAATAGCCGTGCGGCTTTCCGGTCAATCTCCCGCACCGGGAATCGGCTTGACATCGCCTACGCCCAATCTACCTTTTTGCGGTGGATGCCGCTGAAACCTCCCGCATACGCCTGACCGTCCACTACGACGGTGCGGCCTTCCACGGCTGGCAGGTGCAGCCCGATCAGCGCACGGTCCAAGGCGATCTCGAAGCGGCGCTCTCTCGCCTGGCCGACCGGCCCTGCACGGTTCTCGGCTCGGGGCGCACGGATACGGGCGTCCACTCGACGGGTCAGGTGGCCTCCGTGGACATGCCTGCGAGGTGGACACCCGACAGGCTCAGGCGCTCGCTGAACTCGATCCTTCCGGGCGACGTGTGGATCGAATCGGCCGACGAGACGTCGGCCGACTTCCATCCTCGGTACGACGCCCTTCGACGAACGTACCGCTACGAAGTCGGGCTCTCAGCGGAGGCCGCTTCACCGTTCCACCGGCGTTGGTGCTGGCCCCTGTGCGAAGATCTCGACCGCGCGCTCCTGCGGAAGGCGGCGGAAGTCGTCGCGGGGGAACACTCCTTTGCGGCCTTCGCCAAGGCGGGACAGCCGGAGCGGGGAGAGCGCTGTCGCGTGCTCGCAGCGACCTGGTCCGAGACCGCTTTGGGCGTTCGACTCACGATCACCGCCGACCGGTATCTGCACCACATGGTGCGGTACCTGGTGGGCACGATGGTCGACATCTCGAGCGGTCGTCGCCCCCTGGACGATATGGCTAGATTACTGGCGAACGATCCGGATTCGACCACGTCACCGCCCGCACCCGCGGAAGGGCTCTTCCTCCACCGAGTGCAATACCCGGGGGACGTGGCGCCCGACCCGGCAGCCACTGCATTCAATCACGAGGAGTAGCGCGCCAGCATGAAGATCTTTCTCGACACCGCGGACCTCGCCGAGATTCGTCGCGCGACAGATGCCGGTCTCATCGACGGCATCACGACGAACCCCTCACTGGTGTCGAAAGTCGCCGGCGATCGTGACATCCGAGAGCTCTACCTGGAGATCTGCGAGGCGGTCGACGGTCCGGTGAGCCTGGAGGTCATCGCCATCGACCGGGAAACGATGGTCGCCGAGGGTCTCAAGCTCGCGACGATCCACGAGAATGCGGTAGTCAAAGTTCCTTTGACCGAGGACGGGCTCAAGGCGTGCCGCGACCTGGTCAAGGCGGGGCACAAAGTCAACGTCACGCTCTGTTTCTCGGTGTCGCAGGCGCTGCTCGCCGCCAAGGCCGGAGCGAGTTTCGTGTCCCCGTTCGTGGGGCGGATCGACGATATTTCGGGAGAGGGCATGCAGTTGATCCATCAGATTCGCCAGGTGTACGACAACTACGGGTACGAAACGGAGATACTGGCTGCGTCGATCCGGCATCCCACGCACTTGGTCGAGGCGATGATGATCGGCGCCGATTGCTGCACGATCCCCCCGAAGGTCCTGTGGCAGCTCAGCAAGCACCCGCTGACGGACCAGGGGCTCGACGGATTTCTCAAGGACTGGGCCAAGCTCGACACGGACAGCTGACCGACCCTTCCGACGCTCAACGCCGGCCCGGGCTGGCAACGACGATGCACAACCTGGCTCGAAGCGAATGATGGAGACGGTGATCCGAGGCGCGGCTCTCCTCGCCGTCCTGGCGCTGGGCGCGTGTGCGCCCGACGACCTGATCGCCGAAGCCGAGAAGCTCGAGAAGCTGAGGGTCGAGACTCCGACTCGAGAGGCTCCGAAGCAGGACTCCGGGCCGGTGGAGCAAAGTCGAACCACAGCCATCGTGCGGGCGACGGCGCGTGTGGCCCCGGCCGTCGTGAGCGTCAACGTGCTCAGAACTCAGCGGATACAGCCTCGCTCCCTGTGGGAGAGCCTTTATCTACCGCCTGGAGCCCAACGCCGTAGCGCGAGCTTCGGATCCGGTGTCATCGTCCGAAGCGACGGCATCATCCTCACCAACGACCACGTAATCACCGGTGCATCGCGAATCCAGGTGACGCTCCCCGGTGGCCGTAATGCCGAAGCCGAAGTGGTCGGGACCGATCCGGTCGCCGACATCGCGGTCCTGCGCATCGACGTCCACGACCTGCCGGTCGCACCCATGGGAACCGTCGAGGGCCTCATGATCGGTGAGTGGGTGATCGCGATCGGGAATCCCCTCGGCAACTACGTCGGAGACAGCCAACCGACGGTGACCGCAGGCGTCGTGTCGGCCGTGAACAGGAACATCGCCCCGTCGTCGGACGACGAGGGCTTCTACTACGGCATGATTCAGACGGATGCGGCGATCAACCCCGGCAACTCCGGGGGAGCGCTCGTCAACGCCGCGGGCGAGGTGATCGGCATCAACGCCTCGATCATCTCGCGCAGTGGCGGAAGCGAAGGCCTCGGCTTCGCGATACCGATCGACCGAGCGCTCCGCATCGCGAACGACCTCCTCGAACACGGCGAGGTACGACGCGCATGGATCGGGCTGGAGATCGAACCGGTGGAGGCGGATGAATGGGGGCGCACCCGCGGTGTTCGCGTCAGCCGTGTCGCCGCCGGGTCGCCCGCCGACGCGCTGGCGCTCGAGCCCGGAGACAAGCTCCTCGCAGCCAACGAATGGGCGCTGGCCGGCCCCCTCGACTGGGAAGCCATCCTTCTCGACCTGCGGGCGGGCGACGCGCTGACCCTCGTCGTCGAGGGCCGATCACGGCCAGTGGCGCTCATAGCCGTGGCCTTCCCATCGGTGACCGCGGCTCGTATCACGTTGTTCCAGGACATCGAGTTGATCTCGGTGACGCCGCAAATCCAGCTGGAACAGGGACTGTTGAGCGCGGACGGAGCCCTCATCGCAGACATTTCCGAGCTGCTGGCTGGACGACTCGGGCTTCGCCGTGGGGACGTAATTCTGAGGATCGGTCGCACGCGCATCCGAAGCGCCGAAAACGCGGCCGCATTCTTCGACTCGCTCAGGCGTAGCGGGCGAATCGTTCTCACACTGGAGCGAAACGCCCGCTACGTGAACCATACGCTCTACTGGAGGTGAACATTCGCTCCGGCCGCGCCCCTTCGATGCACAACCTTCCGAGGCCACTTCGTGGGTGACACGCCCGATCCGCTCGACAAGTACGTCCATCCGCTTTCCGATCGATACGCGTCTCCTGAGATGCAGAGCGTGTTCTCGCCAAGCCGCCGCTTCGGGACGTGGCGACGCCTGTGGATCGCGCTCGCCGAGTCGGAGGCTGAGTTGGGCATCGATATCTCCGACGAGGCGCTCGATCAGATGCGCGCCGCGGTCGACTCGCTCGACCTCGCGAAGGCGGCCGAATACGAGCGGCGTTTTCGGCACGACGTCATGGCGCACGTTCACCTCTTCGGCGACGACGCCCCGGCAGCGAAGGGCATCATTCACCTTGGCGCGACCAGCGCATTCATAGGCGACAACACCGACCTCAGCCTGCATCGTGCGGGACTCGAGCTCATCCGCACACGCGTCGTCCGCTGCGTCGAGACACTCGCAGAATTCGCCCGGGAGTATAAGGATCTGGCCACGCTCGGTTACACGCACTTCCAGCCGGCGCAGCCCACGACCGTCGGCAAACGCGCCACGCTCTGGATCCAGGACCTCCTCCTCGACCTCGAGGAGCTCGACCATCGCCTCGATACGCTGCGGTTCCGTGGGGTGCGCGGAACGACCGGGACCCAGGCATCGTTCCTGGAGCTCTTCGATGGGGACCACGACAAGGTCGACGCACTCGACCTCGCGGTCGGTCGGAAGATGGGCTTCGAGTCGACGTACCCCGTCAGCGGCCAGACGTACGCGCGCAAGGTCGATTTCCAGGTGCAGGCCTCGCTGGCGGGCGTCGCGACTTCCGTTTCTAAGTTCGGGCACGACCTCAGGCTCCTCGCGCATTTGCGCGAAGTGGAGGAGCCCTTCGAATCGGAGCAGATCGGGTCTTCGGCGATGCCCTACAAGCGTAATCCGATGCGAGCCGAACGCATATGCGCCCTGGCCCGCCACGTCATCGTGCTGGCGCAGGACCCGGCGTTCACCGCTGCGACACAGTGGCTCGAGCGTTCGCTCGACGACTCGGCGAACCGGCGCCTTTCAGTCCCGGACGCGTTCCTCGCGCTCGACGGATGTTTGGTGCTTGTGGAGAACGTGGCGCGCGGCCTGATCGTCAATCCGCAGGTCGTGAAGAGAAATCTCGCGGAGCACCTTCCCTTCATGGCGACAGAGACGATCTTGATGCACGTGACAGCGAGCGGAGGCGATCGGCAGGAGCTGCATGAACGTCTTCGACAGCACTCGATGGCCGCCGCCCGGCGCATGAAGGAAGAGGGCGCAGATGCAGATCTGCTCGAAAGAATCGCCGGGGACGAGGCCTTCGGACTCGATATCGACGAACTCACGAACATGGTGGATCCGATGCGGTTCGTCGGACGGGCTCCGGAGCAGGTGGCGCGGTTCCTCGACCGCGATGTCGCACCGGTATTGGAACGGCAACGCGCTCAGATGTTGACCCTGGACGACGCGGACATCCATGTCTGATCACAGCCTGGTGCATCAGTCCGAACTCGACCTGACCCTGCTCCACCGCGGCAAGGTCAGGGACATGTACGAAGTCGACGCCGACACGCTCCTCATGGTTGCGAGCGACCGCGTCAGCGCGTTCGACGTCGTGCTACCCCAGCCGGTCCCGCACAAGGGGGAGGTGCTGACGCTCATGACCGCGTGGTGGCTCGAGCAGCTCGATGACCTGCTGCCGCACCACCTCATCGCAGTCGACCCCGACCGAATCATCGACCGCTACCCGCAGTTGGCCGCCAGCCGAGACGTGTGGGGCCGGCGAGCGATGCTCGTCCGGCGGACCGAGCCTGTTCTCGTGGAGTGCGTCGTACGGGGCTACATATCGGGTTCTGCGTGGAAGGAGTACGAGCACAGCGGAACCCTGGCCGGGGAAGCGCTTCCCGAGGGGCTCCGGGAGAGCCAGCGACTCGAGCCCGCGATCTTCTCCCCGGCCACCAAGGCTCAGGCCGGCGACCACGACGAGAACATCTCCTTCGGGCAGGCCCGGGAAATTCTCGGGGCGGAGTTGGCGGATCGATTGCGAGACCTGTCGTTGAGGATTTATGCGCACGGCCGAGACGTTGCGGAGGAGAGCGACATCATCCTCGCCGATACAAAATTCGAATTCGGCTTCGACGCGGCGGCCTTCCAGCGCATCAAGGAAAACCTCATGGGCGAGGCGGACGCCGACGCCTACGGCGTCTTGGGACTGAGCCGCGATGCCGACGACGGCGAGATCAAATCGACCTACCGCAAACTCATCCGCGAACATCATCCCGACACCCTCATCGCCAAGGGCCTGCCGCAGGAATTCATCGACGTCGCGACCGCTAAAATGGCCGCCATCAACGCCGCCTATGACCGCATCGAAGCTGAACGGGGTTTGAAATAGCCGGCCCGCCCGCCATGAAATGCGAAAATTCGCCCAACGCCGACGCCCGGCCCGAAGGTTCGGTCATCGATATGCTGGTGATCCATTACACCGGCATGGCGGCGGCCGCCCCGGCGCTGGACCGGATGATGGACCCGGACGCCGAGGTCAGCGCCCATTACATGATCGACGAGGACGGTTCGATCGCCTATCTGGTGGATGAGGAACGCCGCGCCTGGCACGCGGGCGTCGCCTATTGGCGGGGCGAGACCGCGGTCAATGCCCGCTCGATCGGCATCGAGCTTGTCAATCCCGGCCATGATTTGGGCTACCGTGCCTT
>JADFLD010000024.1 GCA_022564535.1 Gemmatimonadota bacterium | reverse complement strand
AACCACGACATCGTAGGTCGGCAGCCGTAGGCACGCCGAGAGTGTCGGATGGCTTCGACCTCCAACCTAAGAGCCAGCCAATACCGGAAGATTTGCGCGGCATTGGGATGACATCACCGAGCCGTCCCCGTGGGGCAATCTTGGACCAATCTTGGACCAGTTTATCCGTAACAGGACGTAACGGACTGGAAACGATTAGGGCAGAATTGGCTTACCTACTAACAGAACGGACCAGGACACACTAGGACGAAAGGCCCGTAGAATTCAGCGAGAATTCCCACTCGAACGGCGCGTCGGCGGTCCTATGAATCAGCGAGGTTGTGAGCGATTCACCCGCCTCGATGTCGAGGGTGCCGAAATAGAACTGCATCGCGGCCGCGCTCGTGCTCTCCTCGGAGTAGATCGAGCCGTCGCTGATCCGCCGGAGGGTCCACAGACTCTCTCCCCACTTCGCTCGCTCCCCCACTTCGCCGATTGCCACCGCCGTAATGACGAGGTCGCAGGAAACGACGGTGCCACCGGAATCGGATACGGTATCGACTCGGCGCACATCGACTTCATAGTCGATCTCGAAGGCGGCGCCGAAAAGCAAGCCGCAACCCGCGAGGGCCGACACCACGAGTAGCATCGCCAGCTTCCGCACCGGGACGCCCGTGTACGCTATCGCCCCAGCCAGATATCCTCCAGCACACGCACGAGGGCGACGTAGTCTTCCCCCCCTACCGTGAGCACGACCCGATAGACGCCCGGGTCGGCCGCTGGTCCCTGACCGCCGCCACGCCCGCGGCCACCCCCACCGCGCCCCCCCTGCTCCGGACGCTCACCACGCAGATTCCACTGAACCCGGTTCATTCCGGCGAAGCCCGTACCTTCCAGGGTCCGAAACGTCTCCCCCGTCACGGCGTCGCTGATGGTCACGGTGACATCACGCTCCTCATCGGCCAGATAGTAGGTGATCGCCGCTCCCCTCGGAGCACTCTCACCTGTCCAGTGCTTGTCCCCGGTCACGGACCGGCGTCGCTCGCGGTCCTGCTTCCATTGCACGGCGTCTCGGGGTTCGTACAGATGCACGTCGCTCATCAGCACCTCGGCGGTCGTCGCCTGGAGCGCGGTAATGTCGTCCATGACGTATACCGAACGCCCGTGTGTGGCGAGCACGAGGTCGTTGTCCCGGGGGTGGACCAGCACGTCGTCGATGCGGACGACGGGTAGCCCGTTCATGAAGCGAGTCCACTCCTGGCCCTCGTCGCGGGAAATAAAGAACCCGAACTCGGTTCCGACGTAGAGGATACTTGCGTTTCGGGGATCCTGGCGGACGGTGTTGACGTTGCCGAACTCCGGCAGATTCGACGAGATACTCTGCCAGCTCTGCCCGTAGTCCCGCGTCACGTACACGTAGGGCCGCAGATCGTCGGATTTATGTCCGTCGATGGAGACATACGCCGTCGCCGCGTCGAAATGGGAGGCCTCGACGCGTGAGACGTAGTATTCCGTCGTCCCGCCCGGGAGGTTGCGGCTCACCTCGGTCCATGTCGCTCCGCCGTCCCGACTCACCTGGATGTTCCCGTCGTCGGTCCCCATCCACAGGATGCCGGGAACGACCGGCGACTCGGCGACGGTCACGCCGGTACTCCAGTTCGAGACGCCGTCGTTGCGCGAAACGTTGCACTCTTCGCCCCGATCGAGTTGACGGCACCGCGGCACGTCGTTGCGGACGTCCATGATCTCGACCCTGTCGCGATCGATGTCCTTGGAGAGATCGGAGCTCATCGACCACGTCTCGCCACGATCGCGCGAGACGAAGAAGCGGTTCCCCGCGACGTAGATCGTGCTCGGATTGTGTGGAGAGAGCAGCATCGGCGTGTTCCAATTCCACCGGATCTCGGTGCCCTCGGGGGGTGTGGGCTGGATGTTGCCCTCGGGGTTTCCGCCCCCGCCTCCTCGGCCCCCTCTACCACCCCCTCCCTGCCCGCGGGGCCCGCGAGGCCGAATGGTCACCTGTTCGCCCGTCGACAGGTCCATCCGACGCACGTTCCCGTTTTGCGACTCGGAGTAGATGATGTTGGGATTCGTCGGGTCGATCTGGGTGTAGAAACCGTCCCCTCCGCCGGCCTGGAACCAGTCCTGTTCTATGATGTCGCTTCCGCGATTCGAGCTGGGACCACACCAGCTGCCGTTGTCCTGAAGACCGGTGCAGACGTAATAGGGGCGTTGCATGTCGACAGACGCGTGGTACGGCTGCCCGACCGCCCAACTACGAAGGGACTCCCAGGTCTCGCCTTGGTCATACGTCACATCCACGGACCCGTCGTTGCCGATCATCATGTGATCGTGGTTTTCCGGGTCGATCCACAACGCGTGTTGGTCAACGTGCCCATAACCGTCGAGCGTTTCCCACGTCAGTCCCCCGTCGCGCGACTTCTGCACGCGTTGGTCCACGGTGTAGACCAGGTCCGGGTCCGAAGGCGACACACGAAGCTGGCTGAAGTACATGGGTCGCCCGTTTTCGTTGCTCCGGAATTGCCAACTCTCGCCTCCGTCGGTCGACCGCCACAAGCCGTTCCACTGTGGATCGGGTGGCGGATCATCGTCTTCGGCGAGGGCCTCCCACGCTTCCCGATCCGCGTCGCTGAGCGGGCTCACCTTGTCCGCGGCAACCTCGATCTGGGCATAGATCATGTCCGGATTCGCGGGTGTCATCGCGAGCGCGATCCGGCCCATCGTCCCGGTCGGAAGGCCATTGCCTTCGAGGCGGGTCCAATTGTCTCCGCCGTCCACCGAGCTCCAGATGCCGCTTCCCGCGCCACCACCGACGAAGCAGCACGCTGTGCGCCGCCTCTGGTACGTCGCGGCGAAGAGGCGGTCCGGATTCGATGGATCGACGACGAGATCCGTTGCGCCCGTATTCTCATCGACACGCAGAACATGAATCCACGTTCGGCCGCCGTCCGTGGACTTGAAGACACCACGCTCCGGGTTCGGCCCGAACAGGTGCCCGTTCGCCGCGACCCATACGGTGTTCTCGTCCAACGGGTGGACGATGACCCGAGCGATCGACTGGGTTTCCCGGAGTCCGACGAGCTCGAACGAAGCGCCCGCGTCGGTCGTCTTGTACACGCCGGCGCCGAACGACGAGCTCTGTCGATTGTTCGACTCACCGGTTCCGACGTAGACCACGGCGGGGTTCGACGGGGCCAGGCCGATCGCTCCGATGGAGTGCGTCCCGTACTCGTCGAAGATCGACTCGAACGTCGTGCCGTTGTTCGTGGTCTTCCACAACCCGCCCGTGGCGAAGCCCACGTAGTACGTGTACGGGTCGGTGGGATCGACCGCGATGTCGTCCACGCGGCCACCCTGCCCCACGGGTCCGATCGAACGCCATCGGAACGGGCGCAGAAGCGGGTCGTCCGACTGATTGACCACCGCCGTGTCCACGTCTTGCGCGAAGGCGCGGGTAGGGTGGAGCCAGACGAGCGTAGCCAGGACGAGCGAGAGACGGAGGAGACGCGAGGCGGTCATGAATCCATCCTATGAGCGGGATACGACTTTGGGCTGAGAGGCAAAGTCGAGGGAGGCCCGGATCCTGTCAAACTGACGCACGGGGACGGGGACGGGCAGCAGCAGGCGCGGCGAAACGTGGCGCCACGCCGTAACAGCTTCGGGCGCCCTCGAGCCTCGGTGACGAACGCTTCGAGTGAGCGGTCGGGTCAGCGACTCCACGGCGGTGTCACGCCGTTTGCCCTCGCGTACGCGATGGACTGACCCAAGTGTTCGTGTAGGTGGACCGTTATTTCCAGCAATACGCCTCGATACGTGGTGGCCTGCCCAAACATGTCCACGTCGTCGTCGAGTCGATCCGCAGGTGCGTCGCGAACGAACGCGACCAGGTAGTCGAACGATGCACGGAGCCCTGCGACGATGTCCTCCTTGTCCGTCTCACGCTCCAAAGGCGGAACGGAGGCGTAGTCGGCGGTCACGCCCGAGCTCTCGGGTGGCTCACCCCCGATGAGGGTCGGAAACCAGTAGTTGGTGCCGACGACGTGCATGTACACCTCGGATACGGAGCGCACGCCCTCGGCTGGCCGCCAGGTGTACGCCTCCTGCGGCATCGCCTCCGCCAGAGCGATCATCTTCCCGGCGGCGGTCTCCAGAGTCGTCGCGACCTCCGCACGCACCCTCGCCGCGTCCTGACCGACGACGTCCCGAGCGAACGCTGCGGTCCAAGCGGCCGTCAACGTCAGACAAACCAGAGCTGCCCTCTTCATCGTCACCCCACCCTCAACTGTGATCGTTCGGACCGCCTTTCGGCGACTACAAGACTATAGAAGAACTCCGTACCGCCCAACACGCACATTCCGAGGGTCGTTCCGCTATTCCACCACCTGTGGTTGCGTCCGCCTCGAGAGCAAGCGATAACGAACACATGGAGAACGGACACGCCCCCCGCGTAGCGCTCATCGTCCCGGCGTCCAACACCGTCATGGAGACCGACTTCGCACGCGCGGGTGACCCGGCCCTCGAAGTCACCGTATGGCGCATTCAACTCGACAGCATCACGCGCGAGGCCGAAGAGCGAATGCTCGACGAGGAGCTGCCCGCAAGGGAATGGGCCTCGCCGACAACGATGAAATCGGGAAGGTCGCGCCGGACGACATCGTCTCGTTCGTGAGTCGGCGCATGCGGGGGCTCAACCCCGACGCGGTATTTCTTTCCTGTACGAACTGGCGTGCGGTCGAAGCGCTCGCGCCACTCAGTGATGCACTGGGCCTCCCTGTCCTGACGAGTAACCAGGTCCGCTCGATTCGGTGAGGCGGAGGGATCCCGACGCAGTCGTACTACCTGCACCGTTTTTACGCGAGCAAGGACTTGCGGGTGGCGCGGGGTCAGATCGCGGTGGCCGGCCCAATCATCATGCTCATCCTCCTTTCGGTGATCGTCGTCGGCACCGGCGCCGGCATGCTGATCCCGCAGAGCGAGGTAGGCGATGGTGCGTTTCCGTACCTCATCAAGAACGTGATCGGGGGCTGGGTCTCCCTTCCGATCCTGCTCGTGATCACCGCCGCGATCCACTCCACGACCGACGGACTCCTACACATCGTCGGAGCGCTTCTTCCCGGTGTAACCTTCGGTAACGGGACACCAACCCCTGGGCCTCCGGGCCGACGCCACGCTACGGGGAAGGCAGACCTCTAACGGCGTTCTCAGTTCTTTGCGCTGAGCGTCCGTTCCAGCAGTTCGTTCATTCGCCGGATCATGGCGCGGGGATCCTCCAGCAGGCCCGCGGCGGCTCGACAGTTGTCGTAGATCTGCTCCGTGACCTTGGCGGCGAGATCCGGGTCGTCGGCGCGCTTCTTGTTCAACTGAACGATCATGTTGTGGCCGGGATTGATCTCCAGGTCGAACTTGTCCGGCGGCCCACCACCGTCGGGGTTCATTGACCTCATCATGCGGCGCATGGAGGCGGTCATGAATTTGTCGCCGTCGACGATGACCGCGGGGCTGTCGACCAGCCGCTTGGAAACGCGAACTTCATTGACGTTCTCGCCGAGGATTTCCTTGATCCACCGGGTGAGCTCGTCGCCCTCGCCCTCGCTGAGCCGTTCGCCGTCTTTCTCCGCCGGAGCATCGACTTCGATTTCGGCTTTTTCGGCGGCGATGATTCTCTTGCCGTCGAATTCCATCAGATGGTCGGCGACGAACTCGTCCCAGGCGTCGTAGAAGAACAGGACCTCTCGTGACTTGGCCTTGAACGCCTCGTAATAGGGGCTGCCTTCGGCCGCTTCGCGATTGGGCGCGCTGATGTAGCAAATCTCTGTTCCCTCGTCGGGCAGGCGGGACACGTACTCGGCGAACGAGGTCGTCTTGCCGGCTTCGATCGTGCTCGATTCGAACCGCAGAAGTTTGCCGAGCGACTCCTTGTTCACAGAATCGGAAACTACGCCTTCCTTGATGAAACGACCGAAGGTCTTGAAGAACTCGTCGTACTGCTCAGCGTCTTTCTTGGCTTTATCGAGCAGCATCCTGGTGAACCGTTTGGATATCACCGTTTTCAGCTTCGCCATCAGAGCCGAGTCCTGCATCGATTCACGGGCGAGGCTCAGCGGCAGGTCCTCGCTATCGACGACGCCTTTCACGAAGCGCATCCATTCGGGCAGCAATTCCTTTGGTTCCGAATCGATGAGAATCTTGCGCGAGTAGAGATGCACCTGCGTTTCGCCACGCGACGTGCCGGGCGCTTCGAAGTTCCTTTTCGGCACGAACAGCAGCGCCCGGATGGCCAGGGGAGCGTCGGCGCTGAAGTGAAGGCGATACATGGGTGCCTCGAAGTCATGGCCGATCAGTTTGTAGAACTCCTCGTATTCCGCGGCCTTGATCCCGCGGGCTACGCGCGCCCATATGGCTTCGACCGTGTTCAGCCGCTCGCCGTTCAGGTTGATGGGGAAGGAGACGAAGTTCGAATAACGTTTGACGATCGCGGCGATCGTCGACTGACGCGCGAATTCACTTTGCTCCTCAGTCAGCGATACCACGATCCTGGTCCCGCGCGGCAAGTCGTCGTCGATCGCCTCGGTCTGGTAGGTCCCGTCGCCGGCCGAGGTCCAGCGCCAGCTGGATCCGTCCGGATCAGCTGATCTCGTCTCGACCGTAACCTTCTCAGCGACCATGAAGGTCGAGTAGAATCCGACGCCGAATCGCCCAATGAGACTTGCGCCCGCCTTGGCGTCCTCGCCCTTCTCTTTCGCCTCGGAGAGCTGCTGCAGAAAGGCCTTGGACCCCGAGTGCGCGATCATGCCGAGGTTCTCGACGAGTTCCTCTCGCGACATGCCGACACCTGTGTCGGCGATCGTGATCGTGCGCGCCTCTTCGTCGGCCGTGATGGAGATGGCGAGCTCGAGGTCCGGATCGTGAACCCTGGCACCGGAGGCCTGCTGAAAGCGTACTTTCTCGAGGGCGTCTGCCGCATTCGAAACCAACTCGCGCAGGAAGACTTCCTTGTCCGAGTAGAGGGAGTGGATGAGGATATCCAGCAGTTGCTGAACTTCGGCTTTGAACTTGTGTTTCTTCGACGTGCTCATCGTTGTCTTCCGGTCGGGAAAATGAGGCAACACAATCTGACTGGATTCCCTGCCGCTGCAACCTGTTGCAGCGCGGGCTGAGTCACATCCGGCGACCTACATCCACATCCCCGTTGGACACGTGCAACATTCCGGTATCACCACCGTAGGAAACTGGAATGCTGACGATGGGATGGAGACTTGAGTTGAGACACCTTGGAACTGTTGGGCTCGCCGCCCTGGTCCTGTCTCCTTGCGGCGCACCGCGGGAACTAGAGCCTCTCGACGCCGCAACGGGCGAACTGCCTCGTAGACGGAGCATCCTACCTCCTCGAAGATCCTCGAGCGTGAGAGCACCTCGAAACACCCTGATTAGGAGGAACCGTGGCCATGCCCTACACAACGAGAACGAACCGCGCGCCTCCCGGCCGCTTGCCGGTCGGACGACGCCTAAGGGTCTGTCACAAAACAACTGACTAATGCCGGACCGGATGGATGGTGTAATTCCAGTCGCCATGGAAGGTATGAGGCTCAAGCTGGAGCTTGGCCATGTGGGCGTCAGGGACCTTAACGCCGAGGGGATAGGCGCGATGGTCGATCTCGGACCGGACCCTAAGGCCAGAAGCGGTCGTGGTGGCTCCGATGAGGCTCACGATGGTGGCGAGACTCACCAACGGCTTGCCGCGCCAGTTCATGGCGATATGGGAAAAGAGGCGGTGCTCGATCTTGTTCCACTTGCTGGTTCCAGGCGGGAAGTGGCAGACCGTGATCGAGAGTCCTGACCTGTTGGCGAACTTCTGCAGTTCCCACTTCCAGAGTCGGACCCGAGGACCGTTGCTTCCGCCGGCGTCGGCAGTGATCAAGAGCGACTCGCCGTCCGGGTAGGCGGACCTCCCCATGACCCTCCACCACCGACGCACCGCGTTGACCGCAAAGCTGGCAGTGTCGTGGTCGATGCCCACGCTCACCCAGCCCTCATTTCGGCTCAGGTCATAGACCCCGTAGGGGATCGCCTTGCCGAGGTCCGGGATCAGGAAGTCGTGTACCCGCACGGACTCAGGGCTTCCCTTTGGCCTCCACTCTCGGCCCGGGTTCTTGAAGTCGCCAACCAGTTCTTTCTTCTTGGTATCGACGGAGATCGCTGGATTTGCTCGCTCGAAGTGGTCGCACATCTGCTGATTGATGTAGCGAAACTGAGCGTCCCGGTCCTCGTGGTGTGAGCCTTCGCGTGTCTTGCGGTTCGCCTGCAGGCTGTAGCCGCTCTCCTTGAGCAGCCTCGCCACCAATTGGTAGCTCGCGGCGTGACCCATCACGGTGAGTTCGTCGGCCAAGTGACGAACGCTCTTTGATGTCCAGCGCAGCGGTGAGTCCGGATCGCCCAACGTCAACGGCTCGACCAAGGCATCCAGGTCGGCAAGTAGCGTCGTGTCCTTGTCGGTCGTCCGGCGACGGCCACCCCCCGCACGACGCATCCGGTGAGGTGGCAACGCGTCACTGCCTCCCGACTCGACCTCTCGGATCCCACGCGTGATCGTTGACCGCGAGATCCCTGTGGCCCGTTCCACCAAGGCGATGCCCCCGTGGCCGAGCGACATCGCTTCGCTTGCGGCCCACAGTCGCCTCGAGCGCTCATTAAGCGCCCCCGATAGCACCGCGTACTTGCTGCGTACCGTTTCCACGTTCATCCCGCAATCTACACGGAGGCAACCCCGCTATCAATCAGTTATTTTGTGACAATCCCTAACCGATGATTCTTACTTCGACCTGTACGAGTACAGGGGACGACCGGGTGAGACGATCGTCGTGACCCTGCGCTCCCCCGACTTCGACGCGTATCTCCAGGGCGGACCGGCTTCGGGGGACGACGTAACCGTGGAGGACAGCGATGACGACGGCGCAGGCGGCACCGACTCACGCATGAACGTCACCGTCGGCTCTTCGGGGGTGTATCGGATCCGCGCGAACTCCCTGGTGGCCGGTGAGACTGGCGCCTACACGCTCAGCCTCCAGTCGGAAACCACGGCAAGCGGCACCGGATCGAACATCGTGGCCGCGGGGCAAACCGTCCTCGGACGCCTCGACGCTTCGGACCCACAGCTCCCCGACGACTCCTACTTCGACGCCTACTACTACGACGGCTCTCAGGGGGACCGGCTCTTGATTACGCTGACGTCTCCGGACTTCGACACGTTCCTCAGGTGGGGCCAAGGACAGGGAGCCGCGTTCGAGGCGACACTTTCCGACGACGACGGCGCCGGGAGCACCAACTCCCAACTGGAAGTCACGCTGAACCAGTCGGGCAGGTACGTCATCCAGGCCAACTCCTATGCCGGAGGCCAGACCGGATCGTACACGCTCTCGATCGAAAGCCTCGGCGGCGACACAGGAGAATTCCCATCCGTCGGACTTGGACAGACCGTCAACGGTCGGCTCGACGACACCGACGCCGTGCGCTCCGACGACACTTTCTACGAGATCTACGTCTATCGGGGCCAGGTGGGCGAGCAAGTCCTCGTCACGATGCGTTCTGGAGACTTCGACGCGTACCTTCAGGCTGGCCGCATGGTCGGTACTCGCTTCGAGTCGGACGTAAGCGACGACGACAGCGGAGGCGGGACCGACGCTCAGATACTCGCGACCGTAGGAGCCAGCGGCTCGCTGGCGATCCTCGCGAACTCGTACACAATCGGCGGAATCGGACGCTTCTCCCTCAGCATCGAGTCGCTGTCGGGTGCCGGCACAGCCATTTCCGGTGCAGCCGCGCTTGGCCTTCCCACCGCCGGGCCCGGAACCTCGAGCGGAACACTTTCGAGCAGCGATGGGATGCTCGCGGACAGCTCGTTCTACGATCACGTCGTGTACGCGGGGAGCCCGGGTGACCGGATCCGGATCACCTTGTCGTCCTCCGATTTCGATGCCTACCTGGGCTGGGGCCGAATCGACGAGAGCGGGTTCGCCGGAGAGGTTTATGACGATGACGGCGCGGGCGGCACCAACGCCCAACTCGAGGTGACCGTCAACGGGACCGGCCTCTTCGCGATGCTGGTCAACAGCTATACCCCTGGACAGACCGGCTCCTACACGCTGTCCGTCGAGCGACTCGACGCGGCCACGGGCACGTCCGCTCCCGTCTCCGGGGAGGCGGGCAAGTGGCTCTACACGTACGCCGAGCCGCTTACCCCGGTCCATCGATCGCTGAGCCAGCGCGTCAAGAGGCACGGCGCCCTCGAGGAGATCGCCGCCACATTGCACCAGCGCTACTCGCTTCCCCACCCGGTTGAAATCCGCTTCGACACGTGCGACGCGGTGAACGCGTACTACAGCCCGCGCGACACGAACATCACGTTCTGCTACGAGCTCCTCGAGTTTCTCGCCGACATATTCGTTCCCGATGGGCAATGGACCGAGGAGCAACGGGCGAATGTCTTCGGGGCCGTGCAATTCATCATGATGCACGAGGTGGGACACGCGCTCGTGGACGTGCTGGACCTACCCATCACCGGACGAGAAGAAGACGTCGCCGATCAGCTCGCGGTTTACGTGCTCATTCGAGGAGGAGACAAGGGCGCCCAGGCCGCCCTGGCGGGCGTATCGGCGCTTCAGCCCTCGAGCAGGGATTTCGACGACACCCAGCTCGCAGACGAGCACTCTCTGGGGCCGGTGAGGCTCTACAACGTCATGTGTTGGATCTACGGATCCGATCCGGCCAAGTACAGCCGACTGGTGACCGGAGGCTCCCTGCCCGAGGAGCGGGCTGTGCGTTGCCCGGGCGAGTGGGATCGGATGGCAAAGGCGTGGCAGAGGTTGCTGGCGCCGTATCGGCCGTAACCGATGGCAGATGGGATCATTCGACGACGCCCCACCATCTCTGCGCTTCCCTGAGCGCCCTCTCGATACGCCTCTTCAGACGGTGATCAGCGCGCCTTCCGTGGGCGATACAACCTCTGTCGTCGAGTCCTGCAGTACCTCACGGGCGATGTCGACCTTCCGGTCGATGGCATCGTCGTCATGGCCATGATCATGGTGGAAAAGGTACAGCGTCTGCGCCTCAGATCGATGAGCGAAGTCGGCAACCTGACTCACGCTCGAATGTCCCCAACCCACCTTGGCGACGTACTCCTCGTCGAAGTAGTTCGTGTCCATGATGAGCACGTCGGTGCCTCGTACGAAGTCCAGAAGCCGCTGATCGTACTCCGCTGAATAGTGCTTTCGACCACGTGGGACGCTCCGTCGTCGGGTTCCGGACGACGGAG
>JADFLD010000023.1 GCA_022564535.1 Gemmatimonadota bacterium | reverse complement strand
AGAATCCGGCCAGCCTCCGACGGGCCGGGCGGGGTCGTCGAGACACAGGAGGGTGACCTTAGGGTCCGCGCGGTCGTCGTCGCCACGGGCAAGCACAACGTTCCCTTCCGACCGCGTTGGAAGGGAGGGGAGACATTCCTTGGCACGATCCTGCACTCCGCCGAATACCGACGCGAAAAAGACTTCACAGGTCGGCGCGTGCTCGTCGTCGGCATCGGGAACAGCGGGGCAGAGATCGCGGCCGACCTCGCGGAATCCGGAGCAGCCCGTGTCGCCATCGCCGTCAGGAAGCCCCCGCCGATCACCTCGCGGGAGATTCTCGGTGTCCCCATCCAGGTCCTCGGGATCTTGCTCGCGCCGTTTCCCCCGCGGTGGGTTGACCGGCTCGGGAAAGCCTTGCGACGGTTCTCGAACGGCGACCTGAGCCGGTACGGGCTCGGACGGGAGGCCTGGGGCCCGTTTACGGCCCGTCGACCTCCGGTCATCGACGTCGGGTTCCTGGCTCTGCTCAAGCGCCGGCAGATCGACGTCGTGCCAATCCCGAGCTGTCTTACGCGGCGCGGCGCGGTCTTCGCGGACGGACGGATCGAGGACTTCGACGTCATCGTATGGGCAACGGGCTTCACCAGTGGGCTCGACCGACTCCTCGATGCGCCCGGCGCGCTGGACGAGCGAGCCTTTCCGCTCTGCGGCGAAGGAGGACACGGCTCACGGGCAGGGCTGTTCTTCATCGGCTTCAACGAGACGCCACGTGGCGCACTCTTCGAAGCCAACCGCGACGCCCGGCACTTGGCTCGCCGTGTCGAACGCTATCTGCGCGAGGGCCCTGCTCAGGGCGCCCTCGCGACGAACGGGCCCGGGCGATCGCCCGGGCCCGCCGTTGGTGTTCACGCCCCAGCGTGATTCACTTCCCGATTTCGATCTTTCGACCCTTCGCCTCCGCCATCTTCGGCAGCGTGACGGTCAGGACACCATTGTCGAATGTCGCCGCTACGCCGGCTCCGTCGACGCTGCGAGGCAGCGTGAAAGAGCGGCTGAACGAGCCGAACGTCCTCTCCCAGACATGATCCCGACGATCTTCGTCCCCCTCGATACGGGTCTCGGTCTTTTCACCGCGGATGGTGAGAACGCTGTTCTCGAAGTCGATCGAGATGGCGTCTTCGGTGAGTCCCGGTAGCTCCGCGGTGAGCACGAGATCGTCGGATGTCTCGAAGACGCTCACCGCCGGCATCCACCGACCGTTCCGGTCCGCGGTGAACGGGGCGAAATCGTCGAACATCCGGGCCAGCCGGTTCGAAGCGGTGTCGAAGTTGCGCCAGGTGGAGATCGTCGGGCGCATGAGCGCATATTTCGTGATGGCCATGTGGCCTCCTCGGTTGGGTTGGTTCTTCTGCCCTAACCGAAAGCAAGCTGCGTGCCACGCCAAACGACCACATGTCTGCCAAAATGAACGGCTGCAACGTGTTAGATGCCGTCGCATTCTGCCAAAACGGCCATCTCAGGGCGCGATCCTGCCGTTTCGACACAGCGAGCCGCTAGACTCCAGCCAACGCGAGCTTCGCGGCGCCCATCGGCGGATCGAGCTCTCGCACGGACAGGACCACATTGGCTTCCGACAGCGCCTCCACCATTCGCGAGTGAAGCGCCCCGTCCTCGGCAAGAAGGCCACCCCATAGGACTAGGGGCGCAGACTCGTCCCACCCTCCGGTTGAGTCGAGAGCCGCGGTCACGTGCCCCACCAGAGCCCGGACAGCCCCCTCGACGATCTCGGTTGCGACGGCGTCACCCGCGTTCGCCGCTTCGGAGACGACCGGCGCGAGCGCGGCCACGTCGGCCTTCGAGGCCGCGCCGACCCACCCGATCAGGTCCTCGACCCTCTCGACATCACAACCGAGCAAGAGGTCTGCGCGCATCGCGGTAGAGCGAGCGCGGCCGTCTTCGGCCCACGTCAGACTTCTCAGCGCGGCCATGCCGATCGCATACCCACTCCCTTCGTCACCGAGATGACGCCCCCAGCCTCCGACCCGTCGCACGGTCCCGTGTGGGCTACGGGCCCACGCGATGGATCCGGTACCCGCGATGAGCAGGATTCCGGGACCATCTCCGAACGCGTCGTGAAAGGCAGCCTCGACATCGGTGCCGACCAAGATCCGCCGCGCGAGCCCACCGTCGACCAGTACCTCGTGCACGGCGCTTCGCGCACCGTCGCTTCCGGCACCCGCCAGGCCCGCCCATAGGACCGCTCCGGGAAGCTCCACACCGGCCAGGCCCGCCGCCAGACACACCGCGTCCCGAACGGCATCACCGGCGGGTGCCGGCGCGGCAGCCGTGACGACGGCGCCCATCGACTCCGCTCGGCCGAGCTCGCGACCCTCCGAATCGACGATCACGGCACGCGTCGTGGTCCCACCGCCATCGACCCCGATTACGAAGGTCACGTCGGCCGTTCGTCGAGAAGGCCGACAAGGGAGCCCGTGATGAACGTCACGGTGGAACCGACCAGTACGTACCAGGGCCATGCGATCGCGTCCCGGAACAGGAGCACCGTGCCGACACCCACCACCATTCCGATCACGGCGGCCCTCTCGCCCGGCCGGCGCGTAAACACGCCAAGCGTGAAGACACCGAGTAGTCCGCCGTACACGAGGGCCGCGACGCCGAGGGCTACCTCGACGGCCGAAGTCCCTTGGGACAGCGGAACGAAGAGGATCGCCCCGCCCACCAGGAGCATCGCCCAGACGAGCGTGAATACCTTCCCTGCCTTCAGGATCCGAACCTCGTCATCGCGCGCGCCGACCATCGGCGCCCAGTAGTCGTACGCCGTGGCTGAAGCCAGGGAGTTGATCGACGAGGAAAGCGACGACATCGCCGCTGCAAAGACACCGGCGATCAGTAGACCCGTGACCCCCGGCGGCAGCTGCTGGACGATGAACGTCGCGAAAATCTCATCGGGGCTGTCGAATTGGCGGCCACCGTAGAACGTCCACAGGCCGAGCCCCAGGACCAGGAAGAGAAGGAACTGAAAGATGACGATGACCCCGCTCCCCACGAGCGCCTTCTGCGCGGATCGCTGATCACGACAGGTGAGCAGCCGCTGCACGATGAGTTGGTCGGTCCCGTGGGATGCCATCGTGAACACCGCTCCACCGAAGAGACCCGCGAAGATCGTGTACGGAATCTTCGGGTCGAGGGAGAAGTCGAGAAGCTGCATTTTCCCGGCGGACGCGCTGCTGCTGAAGACGTTCGCCCAGCCACTCGGTACGAGAAGCTGAATGGCGACGACCGCGACCACGGCACCGAAGAGGTACAGTCCCATCTGTAAGGCATCGACCCATACCACGGCTTTTATACCCCCGAAGTAGGTATAGATCACCGTCAGGGCCCCGATCAGCGCGATCGAAGCCGGATACGGCCAGCCCGTGATGAGTGCCAGAGGGATCGCGGTGGCGAAGAGGCGCACGGAGTCCGCAAGCAGCCGAGTCACCATGAAGATCGCCGAGGTGAACCGGCGAGTTCCTAGGCCGAACCGCTCCTCGAGAAGGGCGTACGCCGTCGTGAGAGACCCTGCATAGTACGAGGGCAGGAAGATGACGGAGACGAGGATCCGCCCAACCAAATATCCCAGCGTGAGTTGGAGGAATACGAGGCTGCCCGCGTACGATACACCGGGCACGCTGAGGAAGGTCAGCGTGCTCGTTTCCGTGGCCACGATCGATAGCATGACCGCGACCCACGGGAGCGACCGGCTGCCGAGGAAGTAATCGGTTCCGCCCTTCTGGCCACGTCCGAGCCAAGCCCCCCATGCGGTCACCCCGACGAGATAGACGACCAGGACGCCGAGGTCGAGCGCGGTGAAGCCGGTCATCGGGTCGTCCGCTTCTCGATGACCCGGTCGGTTATCGACAGCATCGCCGCGTCGTGCACAGCCCGACGAAACGGCACGTGCTTCTGGTTCTCGCGCGTCGGGTGGACGCGATTGGTCAGAAGCACGACCCAGACGTCCAGTTCCGGGTCCATCCAGATCGATGTGCCGGTGTAGCCGGTGTGGCCAAAAGCCTCGTTGGTCACGTAATCACCTCCCGAGGACCGCTCGCTCGGCGTGTCCCAGCCGAGCGCCCGGGAGGACGTTTCGTCGAAGCGGGTCGTGAACATGTCGAGCACCGCTGGGTCGAGCAGCCGTCGCTCTTCCGTCCTCCGCACCGGACACGGCTCCCCGGGCTCGCCGCCAGGCGAACATGCGGGTGTCACCCCGTCGTTGAGCATCATGCGGGCGAAGACCGAGAGGTCGACCACGGTGCTGAACAAGCCGGCGTGCCCTGCGACGCCTCCCATCGCGTCGGCGTTCTCGTCGTGGACGGTGCCCCACACCATCTCATTCCTATAGAGCGTGTCGAGCTCCGTCGCCGCGATACGAGGCCGGAGCGTCGACTCGGGTCGATACCGCGTCTCGAGCATGCCGAGCGGATGCCAGAGGCGCTCCTGAAGGAAGTCGTCGAGCGTCTGGCCGGAGATCTCCTCGATGACCCAGGCGAGCGTCATGATCCCGATGTCGGAGTAGGAGGTCCGCTCTCCTGGGGCGGTCTGGAGCGGCTCGTCGGCCGCCGCGTCCTTGTAGGCCTGCATGCCTTCGATCTCGAAATACCACGTTCGGAACGGAATCAGGCCCGTGCGGTGCAGCATGAGTTGCCGCACCGTGACATCCTCTTTTCGTTCGTCGCCACGCGACCACCACGGCAGGTACGAGACGACGGGCGCGTCGAGATCCAGGAGGCCGTCGGCCACGAGCATCATCGTCGCAGTCGTGGTGCCGACGACCTTCGAGACCGAGGCCAGATCGAAGATCGACGTCGGGGTCACCGGACGACGCGTGCCGTACTGGAGCTCCCCGAAGCCCTTCAGCGACACCAGGCGGCCGTGGCGGCCGATGGCGATCGCGACGCCCGATGCGACGGAGTCGGCAATCCCGGCCTCGATGATCGAGTCTACCCTTGCGAGCCCCACGGCCGACATCCCTACGCTCGCCGGATCGGCGACCGACTGGTTCCGCCCTCGGGGACCCCCACCGCCCCTCGCCACGATGCCCGCGGCTACGAGTGGGTCCTCCACGCCGAGCATCGTAATCCGGTCGGTAACCTTGGCACGGTCGAGTCCGTGCCCAATCGGGTAGAAGGGCGGCAACGGAATCGGCAGTCGGCCCGAAATCGCCTCCTCCCCGAAGAGAGCGGCCAGCGCCGCTCGCTGCGATACCGGCCGATCGCCCCACGCGACCATGTAGCTGCCAACGGTCGGAACCGCGGTAAGCAGGTACGGATTTCCGAAGGAGATGACGACGGTCGGACGATCCTCCGCGCTCGCGGTCACCAGCTCCCTGAGAGGCTCGGGAAGCACCGACGCACCGGATCCCGCCGACGCCGAGACGTACGCACTCACGATGATTCTGTCCGCGTCATTCAGCGCCACGGCGA
Organism: Gemmatimonadota bacterium; assembly: GCA_022564535.1. The sequence continues at coordinate 5,859 of JADFLD010000023.1, read as the reverse complement.
CAGCGGCGTAGTCGGCCGAATCGCTGCGCTCGTCGAGGCTGATTTCCGTGACGTCGAAGGCCCGTTCCGACAGGCCGGCAGCGAACGCACGGTTCGCCCACAAGCGGGTCGACGGTGCGTAGCGGATATGCAGCGTCGGGGCGAGCGAGAGGGGATTCATCGGCACCAGCCGATCGTCGTCTCTGACCAGCGTGATCGATCGGCTCGCCGCGGTGTCCGCGAAGGCGACGTGGGCACCCGAGCCCACCACCTCGCTCACCCGATCGAGCGATACGAAGCGATTTATGTGAAGCCCGACTCTCGCCTTCATCGTGAGAATGCGCCGCGCCGAAGCCTCGAGCCGCGCCCTGCTCAGGCGTCCACTGTCGACGGCCTCGCGAATCGAGCCGAGAACCTCGGTCACCGCCTTAGGCGACAGAACCACGTCGGATCCGGCCTCGATCGCGCGCACCGAGGCCTCACCGATGCCGTACATGTCGGTGATACCCCTCATGGTCATGGCGTCCGTGAGGAGCAGCCCATCGAATCCCAGGTCTTCGCGGAGGATACCCGTCATGACCTCGGGTGAAAGCGTGGCCGGAGGAGCCCCGGGACCCAGGACGTTGGGCAGTTGGACATGCGCGGTCATGATCGCGTCCACGCCTTCCTCGATCGCAGCGACGAAGGGGACGAGTTCCATCCGGTCGAGTGCGGCACGGTCGGCCCCTACGACCGGAATCCCCGTGTGCGAATCGGTCGAGGTGTCACCGTGCCCGGGGAAGTGCTTGCCCGTCGTCAGCGCTCCGCCATCCCTGGCGCCCCGTACGAATGCAGCGCCCAGCAGCGCGACCGACTCCGCGTCGCTTCCGAACGAACGCGTCGCGATGACGGGATTGTCTGGATTCGAGTTCACGTCCAGCACCGGAGCGAACAGGAGGTGCACGCCGCTCGCACGCGCTTCACGGGCCGTGATCCGACCGTACTCGTACGCAAAGCGTTCGTCCCCGATCGCACCGAAAGCCATCGTCGGAGGGAAGTCCGTTCCACCGCCCTGCGGGAGCATCGAGGGGAGCGCATAGGAACCGTTGATGCGCATGCCGGGACCGCCGTTCTCGAAGTCTGCGGTCACGAGCAGTGGCACGTCGGCCAGCGCCTGGAGCGCGTTCAGCTTCGCGACGTACGCGTGCGGCGAGCCGATCGACGGCGACACGCCGCCGATCCGGTCGTCTTGTACCCAGCGCCGCAGGGGCTCGAAGTCGGGATGCGACGGGGCGGTGTATCCGCCTGGAATCCACTCGATGATCAGCTGAGATACCAGCTCATCGAGCGTGAAGCCGGCCAACGTCTCCTCGACCCAGGCCCGGGCAGTCGGGTCGAGCTCGCCAGCCAGCCGTGGCTCGGTCGCTGTAGGGATCGCCCCGCTCGGAGCGGCAAGGCCCTGTGGCGCTCCGCCGCAAGCCGTCAGGCCGAGGAGGACCCACCGTGCGGCGGCGATACCGGTGAAACCCCGCCGACCGTCAGCGGCCACCGGCGACCGGCTGCTTCATCGGTATCCTGAGTCCGTCGCCGATCTCGAAGAGCGGTGGAATTCTAGTCGGCACTCGACCGACGATCTCGAGCTGCCCGAGGAGCGCCTTGGCAGCCGCTCTTTGACTCACCTCCGATCCGCTCCAGGCGAGCAGGTAGGCCTGCACGTCCGGAAAGGCTGAAATCAGATAGGGGTTGCCGAACGACACCACCACGTGGGGCACCCCGACCCTGCGCAGGTGCTCGATGAAGTCGACGAGCTCGTCCGGGATTGCGACGCCTCCAGCGTACGAGACCGCGGTCACGTAGGTACTGACGACGACGAGGGCCTGATCTCTGGCTCTTCGCTTGATGCGATCGTAGGCTGCAGGGTCAGCATCGGCGCCGATCTCGACGGTGGTGAGACGCGGGTACGTTCCCCGGAGAGCACGGTTGAAGAATCGCCCCGCGAGGATGTCCGAAGTCCGGCGGTAGGAGACCGACAGCACGCGGGCAGAGCGAGTCCCCGCGAGAGGCAGCAGGCCCCGGTCGTTCTTGAGCAGCGTGATCGAACTCTCAGCAATCTGTTCAGCGACCGCGATATGCGCGGGGACGCCCACGCGCTCCTGAATCTCCTGGATGGCAACCAGCCGGTTCTCGTGCAGGCCGAGCTCCTCCTTCGTTTCCAGCAGGCGCAGGACCGACTCGTCGAGCCTCGACTCTGGGATTCGGCCCAATCGAACCGCCTCGACGATCCCCTTGATCGCGCCTTCCACCGAAGCGGGCATGAGGATCACGTCGGCTCCGGCTTCGACGGCGCGAACCGCTGCCTCACCGGAGTCGTAGCGCCGCGAAATGGCGCTCATGTCCATCGCGTCCGTAAAAATGAGCCCCTCGAAGCCCATCTGATCGCGAAGGACGTTGGTGAGGACGAGCGGCGACAGCGTCGACGGCTCACGAACTCCGCCGTTCAGCGACGGAACCGAGATGTGCGCAGTCATGATCGCGCCCATCCCCGCGTCGATCGCCTCCTGAAACGGGCGCAACTCCACCGAATCCATGCGCGCCCGGTCGTGGCGGATCACGGGCAGTGCCACGTGGGAGTCGATCTCGGTGTCACCGTGTCCGGGGAAATGCTTGCCAGTGGCGATGGCTCCGTGTTCCTGCACCCCGCGCATGAACGCGACCCCCATCTTCGACACTCGCTCCGGATCTTCGCCGAACGAGCGGACGTTGATGATGGGATTGTCCGGATTGTTGTTGACGTCCAGCACCGGTGCGAACGGGACGTGGATGCCCACCGCTCGCGCCTCGACGGCGGTGATCCGTCCCATCTCGTACGCGAGATGTTCTCGACCCGTGGCCCCGACCGCCATCAGCGAAGGGAAATCGGTCGCACCTCCGAGGTCGATGGCGCTCGGCATGTGAATCGCCCCACGCATGCGGAAGCCCGCCCCGGTCTCGAGATCCGCAGCGACGAGTAACGGGATCTCGGAGTGGCCCTGGAGATCGTTGAGCTTGGCCGCAACGTCGAACGGCGTCCCGACCGACATGATGATACCGCCGATCTTGTGCTCGTCGATAAAGCTGAACACCCGCTCGTGACTCGGCGATCCCTCCGGCGCGAAGTCCCCGAGGACCCAAGGCATGATCAACTGACCGGCCTTCTCTTCCAGGGTCATCTCTTCGAGCGTACGTTCCGCCCAGCTAGACCTATCGAGGGGCGGGAGCACCTCCGCCTGTGCAGCCGTTACGCTGTCGAACGCCGACTCGAGTGCGGGGTGTGGGCTCGGCTGCCCTCTACCGACTCCGGGCTCCACCGGAGGCACGACTTCACCTGATCCGGCAAGAATCCCACACGCAGCCAGGGTAAGCACACCGACAGTGCCGACCATCCCCCGCACCCACGGAGTGAAATGAAGCGTGATTCGGTGCATGCGGTGGGTGCGTCGCCTCTCGAAGCCGGGTGCGTTGACGGATTCCAATCTGACCCCGAAGCTTGCCTAATGTCACGGACAAACAATCTCCGCCGATCGCGCCAAGGGTCAGAGGGCGCGAAAAGCACCCGCTACGCGATAAGCCGACAGTCCTACGTGCTCATCGCCCTAGGGTTGCTCTCACCGACCGCGTGCGGCGATTCCGTGGAAGACTCCGCGGCGGTCGGGCGCGCACGTTCGGTCGAAGTGCGGCCTGGAATCGAGGTCCTGCTCGAGGACTCCCTCCACCTCTTGGAGGGTCTGCGGGTCGGATTGATCACCAACCACACGGGAATCGACCGAAACGGGCGATCGGATATCGACCTGCTCGCGGAACACCCCCGGGTCGAGCTCGTTGCCCTGTATTCGCCTGAGCACGGAATTCGCGGGGAAGAACGTGCCGGAGCGGCGATCGAGAGCGGCCTCGACCGACAGACGGGACTCCCAATCCACTCCCTTTACGGTGAAACGCGGAAGCCTACGCCCGCGATGCTCGAGGGCATCGACGTTCTCGTCTTCGACATGCAGGACGTCGGGGCGCGCTACTACACGTACGTGTCGACGATGGCCCGCTCGATGGAAGCCGCAGGCGAAAACGGCATCCCGTTCATCGTACTGGACCGTCCGAACCCGATCAGGGGCGACGTCGTCCAGGGCAACGTACTCGAGCCCGAATACAGCACGTTCGTGGGGCTTTATCCGGTCCCGATGCGCCATGGCATGACACCGGGCGAGCTCGCCCGGATGTACGTCGGCGAGTTCGGAATCGACGTCGAGCTGAGCGTCGTTCCAATGAATGGCTGGACGCGCTCCACGAGCTTCGAGGCGACTGGTCTGCCCTGGGTCCCGCCGTCGCCGAACATGCCGTCGGTGGAGAGCGCGCTGGCCTACCCGGGCACGTGCCTCTTCGAGGGCACGCCTATCTCGGTCGGACGCGGGACCGACCGTGCCTTCCAGAGGATCGGCGCACCGTGGTTCGACGGAGACGCGCTCGCCGTGGCACTGAACTTGTATCAGATCGAGGGCGTGCGGTTCGAAGCCGAGACGTTCACACCGACGAACGCTGGAGACCGGAAGTTCGAGGGCCAGGAGATCGAAGGTGTGCGCCTGGTGGCGGAGTCGAGCACGTACGACGCGACCCAAGCCGGCGTCGCGATGCTCATCGAAGCCTACCGCGCTTCAGGAGACAACTGGGAGTGGTTCGTGGCGCATTTCGACCGCCTTGCGGGAACCGACGCGCTCCGGCTCGGAATCGAAGCCGGACTGGGCATCGAGGCGCTTACCGTCGGCTGGACGGAGGCACTATCGGATTTCAAAGAGCTGAGAGCCCCCTACCTGTTGTACCCGTGAGGAGACATGGGACGCCCGCGTTGAGGACCGCGCCACAATGGACAACGCGTATGCTCCCCCTCGCGGCGGCGACCCTTCTCGGCTGTGGCACGGGACTCGCCAACTCGTACGGACCGGCAACGCCTCCACCCACGAGCGCGGCGGAGCTCGTGTCGCTCCACGACGGCGCGCGCGTCGCCGGGCTAGACGACCGCCGCTTCAACCACGAGACGTACTGGGGGGCGCTGACCCCTTATCTGGGCAGGTCCGTGTCGTCGCGCGTCGTTGGCGAGAGTGCAGAGGGACGTACCGTCCGGCAGCTCACGTTCGGTCAGGGTCCGACGACCGTTCTGCTCTGGTCGCAGATGCACGGCGACGAAAGCACCGCGTCGATGTCGCTCGCCGACATCGTCCGATTTTTCAACGACTCTCCGGATCACCCACTCGCGCAGAGGATCGCCGAGGGCTCGACCGTCCACATGATTCCGATGTTGAACCCGGACGGAGCCGAGCGATTCCGTCGTCGCAACGCCCAGGGCATCGACGTGAACCGTGACGCCCGTCGCCTCCAGACGCCCGAAGGAAAGATCCTCAAGGCGGTCCGGGACGCACTGGATCCTGACTTCGGATTCAATCTCCATGACCAAGGCGCAGCCGTGCGGGTCGGCCGGTCGAGCCGGGGCGTCGCCATCGCTCTGCTCGCCCCGGCGTACAACGCCGACCGAGACGTCGATGACAAGCGTCGTCGCGCCATGCAGGTCGCGTCTCTTCTCATCGAGTCGATGGATCCGCTGGTGGGCGACCACATCGCGAAGTACGACGACACCTTCAATCCACGCGCGTTTGGAGACCTGATGGGCGCGTGGGGCGCCAGTACCATTCTGATCGAGTCTGGCGCGTGGGAAGGTGACCCGCAGAAGCAGCATCTTCGGAAGACCAACTTCGTGGGCATCCTAACCGCACTCGATGCGATCGCAACGGGACGCTATAGCCTGTACGACCCCGGAGTGTACGAGAGTCTAGAGTCCAACGGGCGGCGCGTGAACGACCCCCCCATCGTTGTGGGCAC
>JADFLD010000312.1 GCA_022564535.1 Gemmatimonadota bacterium | reverse complement strand
CATGGAGCCGAACCGGGGCCTGGTCACGGGTGGCTTACGGTCGCGCTGCGTGCTACCGGCCTCCGAACAGGTCCCCGAAAAAATCTCCGGGATTCCACGTGGGTCGGCGGGTCTCCTGAGCCACCAGATAGCCGGTCAGGAAGTTGACGCGCGCGTGCGCCGCGCCCGCTTCAAAATCGAATCCCTGATCGGCTTCGTCGAACGGCGTGTGGTAGAGGTTCTGCCGAAACGCCGTGTTGATTGCTCCTCCGTCCAGCGCGGGATCGCCGGTTTCGAATCCGCTCTTGATGAACAGCGCGGGGATCCCTTGGCGGATGAAGCTGAAGTGATCGCTCCGAATAAAGAGGACTTGCTCGGGGATCGGGTCGGGGCCGATGGCGAGCCCGAGGTGACCGGCCGCGGTTGCCACCGCTTGCCCCAGGCTCGAATGCTCGGCGCCGTACGGAACGATGTCGAGCAGCGGATGGAAGAGGAAGGGCATATCCAGGGAGAAATTGGCCACCAGGCTCGACCGGGGCACCGTCGGATTCTGCACGAAGTAGTCGGAGCCGAGCAGGCCCCACTCCTCGGCCGTGACGATCAGAAACAGAATTGAGCGGCGAGGTGGCGTCGGTAGGCTCGTGTACGCCCGTGCGATTTCGAGCACGATGGACGTGCCCGACGCGTTGTCGTGCGCGCCGTTGTAGATGTTGTCCCCGTCCACTTCCACGCCGACCCCGAAGTGGTCGACGTGACCCACGTACGTCACGTACTCGTCTCGAAGCTCGGGATCACTTCCCTCGAGACGGGCGACGACGTTCCAACTGTCGACCGCCCGGTGGTTCGTCCGCGTAGCGATCGACACACGCGTCGCAAGATCGAACGCCTGAGGTGTGCTTTGCGCCGCCGCTCGCACTACCGCCGCCAGAGGTGTCGGTGAGTCGGCAAAGAGCGCCACCGAGGCGGAGAGGTTGAGCGACGCGGCCCCGAGGATCGCGGGGTCGCCGCGATTCGGGTGTCCCTCCGAGTCGAGCCACGCGAAACTCCCACGTTTCGCGCGGGCGGCGTTCACCTCCCATCGAAATCGCGGATCGGTGGAGTCCCAAAACGTGAGCGTTCCTATGGCGCCTCGCGTGAGCGCTTCAGCCCGTTTGGTCGCGCCCGACGAGTAGTAGGCTCGCTCGTTGCTCGGAAACATCGCCGGCGCTCCGCTCAAGAAAGCCACCACCTTCCCATCGACGTCGATGCTTGCATAGTCGTCGTAGCCGAGTGCCGGGGCGCTGACTCCGAAGCCCACGAAGGCGACCGGAGCGTCTCTGAGGTCGACCGTCTCTCGGAGCGGATCGGGACTCAGATAGAAGTCCACGTCGTACTCGAGCCTCTGGGTGCCGGCCCGTGACGTGATCGACATGCCGCTCGACGCCTCTACGACCATGCTCTGAAGGAGCGGAACTGGCTGCCGATACGTTCCACCCACGCCAGCCGGCTGGAGCCCGAGCGCCCGAAGAGAGGCCTCTACGTAGCGGGCGGCCCCTTCGAACCCTGGGGTTCCCGGCGCACGCCCCTGAAGAGAATCGTCGGCCAAGACCCGGATGTGGTGTTCGATCGCTTCCGGTCGGATGGCGTCGAGAGCGGCCCGAACGGCGGGCGTGTCGAGCACGACGGCGTCGGCCTCAGGAGTCTCGTCGCCCCGGCACCCGACGACGAGAGCGGCGAGGGAGAGGATGGCGAGTCGCTTCATGTGGCTGATCCTTGTCGGGCCGGCAGCGGGAATCTGAGCATGGGTTCCCACCGGACACGCCGCAACGTGGGGGGGCTCTGTGTGGCACATTGCGCCGTCGCTCCCCAGAATGTCCGCACGTCCTTACCCGAGATTTCCCACGACGTGGAGCGCCGCCCATGAAGCTCTTCCTTCGACACGGTCCGGCCGTACTGGCCGCTCTGCTGGTTGCGTGCGGAGGGCAGCGGGAGACGCGTCCGAACATCCTGCTCATCCTGACCGACGACCACGCCACGCACGCGGTGTCTGCGTACGGCTCGGTGCTCAACGAGACTCCGAACATCGACCGACTGGCCGCGGAGGGCATGCTCTTTCGCAACGCGTTCGTGACGAACTCGATCTGCGCTCCCAGCCGAGCGACGATTCTCACGGGGCAGTTCGGGCACCTCAACGGCGTCCCGACGAACCGCGACACGCTCAACTCCACCTCCGTGATCTTCCCGCGGCTCCTGCGCGACGCCGGGTACCAGACGGCGATCGTGGGGAAATGGCATCTCCAGGTCGAAGCCGAGGGATTCGATCACTTCGAGGTGCTTCGTGGGCAGGGTACGTACTACAACCCGATCTTCTACACTCCCACGGACACCGTTGCCTATGTCGGCTACACGACCGACGTGATCACCGACCGTGCGCTCGCGTGGCTCGAAGACAGCCGCGATCCGGACCGACCCTTCCTGCTCATGTACCAGCACAAGGCTCCCCACCGGGAGTGGGCTCCCGGTCCCGATCAGTTCGACCTTTACGCGGATGCCGATCTTCCCGAGCCGAGCACGCTCTTCGACGACTGGCAGAATCGGACGTCCGCAGCCCGAACGCAGGAAATGACGATCGCTCGGGACCTGACGGAGAGGGATCTCAAGTTCGTGCCTCCCGCGAACCTCACGCCGGATCAACTCGCCGCCTGGGATGCCGCGTACGGGCCTCGTAACGAGGCGTTCGAGACGGCCGACCTGGAGGGCGACGAGCTCACGCGCTGGAAGTACCAGCGCTACATCAAGGACTACCTTCGCGCGATCGCTTCGGTTGACGACAACCTCGGCCGGATCCTCGACTACCTCGATGGTGAGGGCCTCTCCGAGAACACGGTCGTCGTGTACACGTCGGACCAGGGCTTCTTCCTCGGCGACCACGGCTGGTTCGACAAGCGCTGGATGTACGAGGAGTCACTTCGCACGCCGCTCATCGTTCGGTGGCCCTCCGCCGTGGAGGCAGGGTCCG
>JADFLD010000022.1 GCA_022564535.1 Gemmatimonadota bacterium | reverse complement strand
CCGCTACGGCCTGGCGAAGCCTGCGCGTGAGGTGCTCTTCACCGTAGTTTCGCGTGAGGAGAAATACAAGTCGAAGGCGTTCATCGATGCGGTTGTGTACCGCGGGGGCGACCTCGTGAGTGGTTGGGCCTACGCCGGCCTCGCCGCGGTCGGGCTGACGCTCGGTTCGATCGCGCTGCTCGCGGCTCCGATGGCCATCTTGTGGATGGTCGTCGCGGTGCGGATCGGCAATCGTAGTGAGACACTTGCAAAGGAGATGGGGACATGACGCTCTCACGTAGGGCTCTGCTCAAGCTGGGCGCGGGTGCGGGCCTAGCGGCGGCTGTCGGTGGCGGTTCTCGACCTGAGTCGGTTCAACCCCCGAGCCGGCCCCCGACCCAGGGAATGCAGATGAAGACGATTCCGTCGAGCGGCCAAAGCGTGCCTGCGATCGGGATCGGCGGTCGGAACTTTCGGTCTCGGGATGCCGAGATATCCGTGTACCGAGAGACGCTGGAGACCTTCCACAGGCTTGGCGGCCGCCTCATTGACACGTCCCCTAACTACGGGGACTCCGAGGACGTCATGGGCGGGATCATGAGAGATCTCGGAATCCGCGACGATGTCTTCCTCGCCACGAAGGTCGACCGGGAGGATCGCGAGAGCGGCATTCAGCGCATGGAAGAGTCCTTCGAGCGCCTTGGCGGCGACAGCTTCGACCTCATGCAGGTACATAACCTTCGGGGCACGGACGTCCAGCTCGAGACGATGCGGGCGTGGAAGGAGCAGGGCCGCTTCCGCCACATCGGCGTCACGACGTCCAGCGCCCGCCAGTACGAGGCATTCGAGTCGGTCATGCGGCGGCACGACCTCGACTTCGTGCAGGTCAACTTCGCGCTCGGTAACCGGGGCGCCGCGGAGCGGCTCCTTCCCTTGGCGCAGGACCGTGGAATGGCGGTTCTCGTGAATCTCCCGTTCGGACGGGGTCGCATGTTCCAGGCCGTGGGTGACCGTCCTCTCCCGGACTGGGCGGCGGACATCGACGCCGAGACCTGGGCGCAGGTCTTCCTCAAGTACGTGATGGCCCAGCCGGGCACGGTGATCCCGATTCCGGGCACGACGAAGCCCCACCACGCGGTCGACAACGTCGGAGCCGCGATGGGTCGCCTACCCGACGCGAACATGATGCGGGAGATGGAGAGGTTCATCGACCCGCTGATGTAGGGCCGAGACACCAGCCGCCGAACCGATGCTGCTCAGGCAGGAGACTCTGAGAGGTGTGGCCGAGGGTCGGATCAACCGACAGCCCAGGAGTGGAGGCGTCCGACCGCCTTCAAGGTCGGATACCGACTTTCGCCGAGGGGTGAGGCCGTTCTCGACTTCCTGTCTTCCGACTGAGTCCGGGCGGCCCGCGGCGGCCCACTTGCCCGCGGATGAAACCTTCAGCATGGTGGGCGCCTGCCACGCGAAACAGGAGGGCCCCGTCATGCGGAACACTCGCACGCTCACCCTAGGACTGGCATGGGCGACACTCGTCGCCGCGCCTGCCATGGCTCAGGACCTCGACGCCCCCCGGCCGATGTCGGGTTCGAATACGGTTTTCATCGAAGAGATGACGTGGATGGAGGTCCGCGACGCGCTCGCGGAGGGCAAGACGACGGCGATCGTCGGGACCGGAGGTATCGAGCAGAATGGCCCCTATGTAGCCTCGGGCAAGCACAATTTCGTGCTGAGCGCGACGACGGAAGCGATTGCGCGGGAGCTGGGCAACGCGCTGGTCGCGCCGATCGTGAAGTTCGTCCCGGAGGGTGATATCGATCCGCCCTCGGGACACATGCGCTACCACGCCACGATCAGCGTGCGGCAAGAGACGTTCGAGGCCCTGCTTACCGACATCGTCGCGTCGCTCGAGGCGCACGGCTTCACGGACATCGTGCTCATCGGTGATAGCGGAGGGAACGGACGTGGTATGGAGACCGTGGCCACGGGATTGAACGCGAGGTGGACCGACCGTTCTTCCCGCGTCCACTACATCCCCGAGTATTATCGTGAGGACATCTACAGTTGCGACTTCCTGAAGGAGGAGCTCGGGATCTTCCAGCAGCCCGACGAGTGCCGGGCTACACGCAACGACTTCCACGACGACTACCACTACTCCTCGATCGTCGCGACGACCGATCCGAACCGGATCCGGGCCGAACAGCGCATCGAGGCCGGTCTGTTCAGTATCAACGGCGTGGATCTGAACCCCCTCGAGCAGACGATCGAGAATGGTCGACGGCTGGTGCAGTACCGAGCGGAGATCACGGCTCGTGCGATTCGAGTCTCCATGGCACGGACGCCCAGCCCCGCGCCCACGCAGGCGATGCCGGCCGTCCACATATCGTCCGCCGAGCTGGAAGAGACGATCGCACGTGCGCCCGAGGGCCGGGTCAGCGATCAGCAGATTCGCATGATCGATGTGGGGGGAATGAATCTGGGTGTGGGTGTGGTCAAGCGTCCGCCCACGACGACGCTCTCCGCCATCCAGCACCACAATCAGGCAGAAATCTACCGCGTGGTCGCCGGGCACGGTGTGCTCGTCACGTCTGCTGAGATGACGGACCTGCGCGAGCTCGACCCAGAGGGTGGGACGGTGCTCAGGCTCACTGGCCCGAGCGCGATGGGCACGATCGAGGGCGGTACGAGTCAGGTCGTCGGCCCCGGCGATATCGTGTTCATCCCGGCAGGCGTCGCCCACGGCTTCAGCGAGATCACCGAAGCGATCACCTACATCGTCTACCGGATCGACCCCGACCAACTCGTCGAGTTGAAGGGGAATTGACGACCAGCGAGGACCGACGTGAAGCGCATTGAGCAAGTTGCCCGACCTCACAATGACGCGGATCCGAACAACTTCGTCTTGCCGGCACGTATGCAGCGCCTCCTCGGACCGGACGACGGGGAAGCGGTGCGACTCTATCGCGTCACCTTTGACGACGGAGCCCGGACGCACTGGCATGTGCACGACGACATCCAGGTACTGTTCGGCCTGAGTGGCCGCTGTGTCGTCGTCGATCGTTCCGGCGACGAACTGACGCTCGAGCCGGGAGATGTCGTCGTGATCGAGCCGGAAGAAGAGCACTGGCATGGGGCCGCGCCGGACGGCGGTGGCGAGCACCTGGCGATCAATCTGGGATCCAGGACGACTTGGCTCGAGACTTCCTGAGTGTCGCGCGCCCAGGTCGGGTAACGACTACGTCGAGTCCTCGTCAAAGAGCTCGGTGCTGAGATACCGACTGGCAGAATCGGGCGAGATGCACGCGACCCGATGACCCGGACCCAGCTCTTTTGCCACCTCGATCGCCGCCCAGATAATCGCGCCACTGCTCATGCCGACGAAGAGACCCTCCTCACGGGCGAGTCGACGGGCCATCGGGAACGCGTCCTCCTCCCAAGCCTTTCGGATGCGGTCGATGACCGAGCGGTCGAGGTTGTCCGGGATGAAGCCCGGTCCCATTCCCTGGAACTTGTGCTGGCCCCGCTCTTCCCCTGACAGGACCGCGCTTCTGCCCGGCTCCACCACGGTGATGTCGATCGTCTCGGACTGCTCCTTCAGGAAGCGTCCGACGCCGGAGATCGTGCCTCCGGTGCCGCTTCCGTAGACGAAGGCGTCGATTCTGCCTTTCATCGCTTCCCAGAGCTCGGGGCCCGTGGTCTCGTAGTGGATGCGCGGGTTGGCGGGGTTGGAAAACTGGTTGGGCATGAACGCACCGGTCTCGTCCCGAATGCGCTCGGCCTCTTCGATCGCCGCCAGCATCCGCAACTCCGGGTCGGTCAGAATCAGTTCGGCGCCGTACGCCGTGAGGGTTCGCATCCGTTCGACGCTCATCGACGACGGGAGGCAGAGCTTCAGCGGGTACCCTCTGATGGCCGCCACTTGTGCCAATCCGACTCCGGTATTGCCGGATGTCGGCTCGACGATGGTCTGGCCGGGGGAGAGGGTCCCGTTCTCTTCGGCATCCACGATCATCGCGAGAGCAGGGCGATCCTTGATGGAGCCCCCAGGGTTCATCCCCTCCAGCTTGACCCATACCTCGGCCGCGTCGGGTCCGAGGACCCGCTCGAGTCGGACTACGGGCGTCCGGCCAATGAATCTGTCGATCACGACGATGGCCTCCCACGTGCGAATAGAATCGGAATTGTTCTCGGTCCCCTTCGGAAAGGAAAGGGTCCAGGCGCTCGCGGGTTTTCAACCACGATCGCACCACCCCCCTCCCGCGTCTCAGTCCGTCCGCGTATCCTCCCTCCGACTGCGGAGTTGCCGGAGAGCCTGAGGCCTTCCCTTCACTCGAGACCAACCGTGCAGGAACCCACCCTTCGATACCTCGGGGACCGTTCGGCAACGGTGCCTGTTCCGGCGCTGGTGCTCTCGCTGGCCGCGTTGGCGATCCCGGTGGTGGCGACCACGTTGCATCCCGCATGGCTCGAGCGTGATGGAGCTCTGCTCATCTGGCTCCCTGTTCTTCTGCCCGCTTTCCTCCTCACGTACCACCGCGGACGGAGCGGCGCGTCGCTCGCCCTGGTGGCGGGCATGGTGGTACTCGTGTTCACGCAGGTCGCCGTCGTCTTGCTCGACATTTCGACGCCGCAGTGGGGTTCCATATTCGCGGTGGTGGTGACCCTGGTCTCGGTCTGTCTCGGTGCGGGGTGGCTCGCCGGCCTTCTCCACCAGGAACGTGAGCGGGCGGAGCGTTGGGCGCTCAGCGACTTTCTTACGGATCTGCCGAATCGCCGACACCTGGAGTTGTTCCTGGACAAAGCATGGGCCGCGGCGCGCCGGGGCAGAAAGCTCTCGGTCGTATTCTTCGACCTCGACCATTTCAAGCAGATCAATGACGAGCATGGGCACGCCGAAGGGGACCGCGTCTTGAAGGCGTTCAGCGCGATTCTCATCGAGCGAACGCGCCGAATGGACCTTTCGTCTCGTCGTGGAGGAGAGGAGTTCGTTTCGGTGCTCATCGACTGTGGTATCGACGATGCGGAGGGGTTTGCCCAGTACGACCTGAAACGCCTCGCTGAGACCGACTTCGGGTGGGGTAGGGCTACGACGAGCGCGGGTGTGGTGGAGTTACGGGACCATATGGATTCCCCGGACAGCTTGATTGCCGCGGCCGACCGGGCCCTCTACACGGCCAAGGACCAGGGACGCAATAGGTTTTGCCGTGCCGACGGAAGCCCTTGATGCACTCTGGTCGGCGGCTGCCCATGTGTGGCGCGCTTGCCGTGTTTGCTTTCCTGGGCAGCGGGTGTGGCGACGGTGAGGGTCGCGGAGACCCGGCCGCGTTGGGGGGGGAGGCTCCGGACTCGTTCCTCGTCGCGTTCGAAACGAGTGCAGGCGACGTGGAGATCGCGTTTTATCGGGCCTGGTCGCCGATCGCCGTCGATCGAGTCTACGAGTTGGCGCGGAACGGTTTCTGGGACGGCGCGCGCATCTACCGTGTAAACGATCGGTACGCACAGTTCGGGTACAGCGGCCGGCCCGCGCTCGACTCCGCATGGATCCAGTCCACGATTCCGGACGAGCCGGTGCACGAGAGCAACGTACGGGGGACGGTGAGCTTCGCGCGGGGCGGACCCAACACCCGGTCGACCATCCTCTTCATCAATCGATCCGACAACGACAATCTCGATGACCTGCTCTGGAATGGTGTCCTCGGATTCCCTCCCGTGGGACGCGTCTCGCGTGGCATGGAGGCGGTCGACGCGCTGTACTCGGGCTACGGAGACGAGCCCATGGAGTGGGAGGATTCGATCTCCGGCGTGGGCAATCCTTTCCTCGATCGTCGGTATCCGCTGCTCGATTCGATCATGACGGTGCGGGTCGTGCCCGACTCGAGATGACGATAACATTTCACCCCCCGGGATGACCGCCATGAGGGGTGGTTGACGTGGGGCGCCTCGCCTGCGACAGTTGCAGGGTCCGAACAGTGGTTCGGATCTAGTTTTTGTCACATGTGGTCGGTACAGGAACGGGTCGCCCGAACTCCGACGATCGCAACATTAAGGGAGCGCGAGTGATGCGTACCAGGGGAACCGTGAAGTGGTTCAATGATCAGAAGGGCTTCGGCTTCATTACGCCGGAGGACGGTAGCAAGGACTGCTTCGTACACCACAGTGCCATTCAGGCCGAGGGCTTCAAGAGCCTCGCTGAGGGCGCTACGGTGGAGTTCGACATCGTCCAGGGAGCCAAAGGCCCCGCGGCGGAGAACGTCATCGCGGTTTAAGTAGACCGTTCCGTAGTAAATAGATGCGGGCCGTCCCGAGTTATCGGGACGGCCCGTTTTCTCGTTGGGGGTCGGTTCTCTTGCTCGGCACACTTCCGATTCGGGCGGGTGTGGCGTCTTGATATGCAACCTTTTAGTTGCATATCAAGCGATGTCCGATGTCTTCGCCGCCGGGGGGGATGAGACCCGAAGGGGCATCCTCGAGCGACTCCGCACCGAGGGAGCCCTCTCGGTCTCGGTTCTGGCCCGACCCCTCACCATGAGTCGGCAGGCGGTGACGAAGCACCTGGACATCCTCGAGGAGGCGGGACTGATCGAGAAGCGTGTCCTGGGCAGGGAACGGATTCACCTGCTGTCCGCCGAACCGCTCCGAGAGGTGAACGACTGGCTGGCACCGTACGAGGCCGAGTGGGACGACCGTCTCGACCGACTGCGTTCACATCTGAGGGAAGAAGGCCATGAGCGAGGAGACGATCATGCGTGAGGAGACGACCATGACGGACCATGCTGGGAGCACGACGATGCCCGAGGAGCGGAAGATCGAGCGGAAGATCGAGCTCGAAGCGTCTCCGGACAGGGTCTGGCGAGCGATCACCGACCCCGCCGAGTTGTCGAAGTGGTTCGGTCACGAGACGGACCTCGAGCTCGTTCCCGGCTACGAGGGGGCGATGATTTGGGATGAGCATGGTCGATACGCCTTGAGGGTCGATGTCGTGGAACCACCGCGCCGCTTCGTGTGGAGTTGGGTGCACGAGCCCGACGTGGCGTTCGCGGAGGCGCCCTCGACGACGGTCGAATGGGAGCTGACCCCACGGGACGACGGGGGGACGACCCTCTTCCTCCGCGAGAGCGGCTTCCGCACCGATCTGCATCACAAGCAGAACACCGACGGATGGACCGAGGAACTCGGCGAACTGATGGAGTTGCTGGCGGCCTAGCGGGACCTGATTGCCTCGCGAGGCGAGTCGGTGAAAGTTCCTGGGTCTGCCACCTCCGGAGTTCTCTTTATGCGCGCATCCAGATCCTGGCTAACGATCATCCTTCTCGCGGGCCTTACCGTGGCATGCTCGCCGCCGGAGGCTCGCGAGTCGCTCGACCAAGCGTCCACGTCTCCTGCCGAACTGCATCTTGCCGATCTGCGGAGCACCGTGGTGACGCTGCACGACAAGTTCAGTGCGCTGGCCGAGGCGATGCCGGAGGGAGACCTGGCGTGGCGCCCGATGGACGGCGTCCGCTCGGTGTCCGAGGTCTACATACACATCGCGGCGGATAACTACTACGTGCCGTCGCTCATGGGTTGGCCAGCTCCCGACGAGACCGGCGTTACCGACGACGTGGCGACCTTCAGGGCCTATCAGGATCGAACGATGAGCCGTGACCAGATGCTCACAGCCTTGGACGACTCGTTCCGATTCTTCCTCGCGTCGATGGAGGAGAGTGTCGGAGCCCTCGACCGCGAGGTCGTCTTGGGCTCACCCACGACGGTCGGCGACGTATGGATTCGGGCCGTGGTTCACATGCACGAACATCTGGGGCAGAGCATCGCCTATGCCCGTGCGAACTCGGTCGTTCCTCCCTGGAGTGGCTGACCTGAATCCGTTCGAGCGTATTCTGCTTCATCAGGGGGTCGTCATACTGGACGGTGGGCTCGCGACGGCGTTGGAGGGGCGCGGGCACGTTCTCGACACGGCACTGTGGTCGGCCCGACTCCTCAGCGAAGAACCGGATGCAATCCGACGGGTCCACGTCGACTATCTGAACGCCGGCGCGGACTGCATCACCACGGCGAGCTACCAGGCGAGCTTCGAAGGCTTCGCAGCAGCCGGGATGACCGAGGCAGAGGCGGAGCATCTGATGCGACGCTCGTCGGAGCTCGCGCTCGAGGCACGCGATGCGTTTCGGGTGGGTACCCGGAATGCAGCGGACCGGCTAGAACCGCTGGTCGCGGCGAGTGTGGGCCCTTACGGCGCGTATCTCGCGGACGGCTCTGAGTACGAGGGGCGCTACGGTGTGGACGTTTCGGTTCTCGACGCCTTCCATAGGCGAAGGTTCGGATTGCTCGCGGCAAGCGGCGTAGATGTGATGGCGTGTGAGACGATCCCGAGCCTAGAGGAGGCTGAAGTTCTACTGGGAATTCTGGACGACCACGCGGGCGTCTGGGCGTGGATGAGCTTCAGTTGCGAGAATGGGGGGCAGTTGCGCGACGGCTCGAGCTTCGAGAAGGCCGTCCGCGCTTGCGCCGAACACGATCGGGTCGCGGCGATTGGAGCGAACTGCTCGCAGCCTGGGCACATGGCCGAGCTCATGGGAAGGGCCCGCGCGGCGACCGATCTGCCCCTGATCGCGTATCCGAATTCGGGCGAGACTTATGACGCCGGGACGAAGAGTTGGCTCGAATCGCCTCCGACGATGCCGTGGTTCGAGGGGGTCCAGGGCGCGTTGGAGGCAGGCGCGCGTATTGTCGGGGGATGTTGCAGGATCGGACCGGAATCGATTTCGGAGTTGCGCGGTGAGATCGAGGGTGGAGATTTCTCGGCCGCTGCAGCAGATGGGTAGCGCGACACCCGAAGACCGAGATCGCCGGGAGGTGGTGATGGACAGATTGGGCCGGGCCGAGCGGGGATGACGTCGTCTTCCCATCTCTCGCCGGACCAGCTCGATGAACTCCAGGCCGAGCTCGAGCGACAACTGCGCCGACTCCAGAAGAGCATGAAGGTGACGGACCAGGCACTGCGCCCAGTCGAGCTGGACCAAAGCGCCGTAGGACGCCTTTCTCGAATGGACACACTTCAGAACCAGAGCCTCTCGCGGGGACTGAGGGAGCGAGAGGTCGTACAGCTCTCCCAGATCCGCGAGGCGCTCGCTCGTTTCCCAGACCGAACCTACGGTGAGTGCGCGGTTTGTGGAGGTCCGATCCGCTTCGAGAGACTCTTCGTGTTCCCCGAGGCGCCGGAGTGCGCCCGGTGCGTGACTTGAGGAGTAGTAGACAACAGCCGGTCGGAATCCTACGCTGTCATCCCCTGCCGAAGCTCCGAGGAGTCATTCCATGAAGGCCCACCGTTCGATCGTCCGCTCACTCTTCGCCGTTCTCGCCGCCACACTCCTTTGCCCCGCCACGGGCGAGGCTCAGGAGATTCCATCGCCAGAGGAGTTCTTCGGCCATCAGATGGGCGCCGACCGCCAGCTCGCGCGCTGGGATCGCCTCGTCGAGTACTACGACACGCTTGGCGTCTTGAGCGACCGACTCATCGTCGAGCACGTCGGCGAGACCACGCTCGGTAATCCGTTCCTGGTGATCTATGTGTCATCGCCCGAGAACTTGGGCAAGCTGGAGGAGATCCGGCGGATGAACGCGATTCTGTCCGACCCCAGGGGGCACACGCAGAGGCAGATCGACGACGCGATCGAGAACAGCAAGGTCGTCTTCGTCCAGTCGTACGCGCTGCACTCGACCGAGGTGGCCGCGAGCCAGACCGCAGCCGAGGTCGTGTACCTGTTCGCCACACGAACGGACGCCGGCATGGAAGAGATCCTCGATGAGACGGTCTCGATTCTGATACCGGCCTTCAACCCCGACGGCAATATCATCGTGACCGATTGGTACAACCGGTGGTTGGGCACGGAGTTCGAAGGCTCCGGCCCCCCTGAGCTCTATCACCACTACATCGGCCACGACAACAACCGCGACGCGTTCATGCAGAATACGGTCGAGTCGCAGTACGGTGCCGCGATCATATTCCGAGACTTCGTGCCCCAAGCCTACATCGATCACCACCAGATGGGCCCCTACACGGCGCGAATCTATCTGCCCCCCTACGCGGAGCCGATCCGGCCGGAGGCCGATCCTCTCGTTTGGCGCGAGATGGCGTGGTACGGTGCGCACATGGCGTATAAGATGGATGAGGCCGATCTGCAGGGGGCCATCGGGTCAGCGATCTACTCGGGGTGGGGGCACTTCGGCTTCCACTGGATCACACCGTTCCACAACATCGCCGGAATGCTTACCGAGTCGGCGAGTGCCCGCTTGGCCACGCCGCTGTTCGTGCACCCTGACCAGTTGCGGGGCTCCCGTCAGTTCCCGGAGTACGAAGCCCAAACCACCTTCCCGAACCCCTGGTTGGGCGGGTGGTGGCGCGTCCGTGACATCGTCGAACGACAGATTATCGCGACGTTCTCTCCGCTCGAGCTCGCCGCGAAGAACCGCGAAACGGTACTTCGAAACGCCTACAACAAGGCTTCCCGCCAGACGCAGCGCGGCCTCGATGGCGACGTGAAGGCGTACGTGATCCCGGCGGAACAGCACGACCCGCTCACCATGCAGAAGATGGTGAACAAGCTGCTTGGTCAGGGCATTACCGTTGATCGGGCGACGCGCGGTTTCGAGCACGAGGGCCGCGTCTACGGGCGGGGCAGCTATGTCGTGTCGATGGCGCAGCCGAAGCGCGGGCTGATTCGGTGGTTGCTGGGCCAAACGTACTATCCGGACAACAGTTACACGCGGGACAGGGACGACAATCCGATTCGACCCTACGACATGTCGACCGACAACCTCGCGGAGTTCATGGGCGTTCGGGTCGAGCCGGTAGCTGCGGCCGTCGTGGCGGCGATGACGAGGGTGATCATCAACGATAGGATCACCTTTAAGCGGGTTGACATAAGCCTCTCCCTGCCGGTTAAAAAAGGTCCCGTGGTTTATATTGCCCGCACCCGTTTCGTCGGGGGAAGCCGGCCGCGTTTCACAAAGTGATCTTATCGGGATGATAATCTGGAGCAAGGACAAAGCGCAGGCGCGCCGCATGTTTATTTTTACGATTGCCGGTTTTATGAAAGAGATTTTTTGCAGCTTTAGACACATTCTAGACTTCAGATTCCGGTATAAAATCGTGGGCCACAATGGCAAGCTGCGGTTTAGCGCCCAATCCCCCGGCCATATAAACTTTAAACCCTTTTTGACCATCTTTGATCTTTGCGATAAAACCAACGTCGTGAATCGTCGCATACCCACGATCCTCGGAGGATCCGGAAAAAGCATGTTTGTATTTTCGTGGTAAATTCCAGGAATCCGGCTCACCGATAAATCGTGAGGTTAAAGCAATCGCGTATGGGGAAACATCGAAGGCCTAATCTTCGGCAATACCGGCAT